>CALMGO010000272.1 GCA_937863625.1 uncultured bacterium | reverse complement strand
ACGCGGACCTTCTCGTAGCCGAGTTCCTCGATCTTGGCGGCCCTTTCGGGCGTGATGAGCTCGTTCTCGGCAACTATGGTCTCGTCGGTAACGAGGTTGACGATACTGTCGCGCGCGGTGCGGCCGACAATCGCCTCGGACAGGGATATCTCGACTTTTTCGCCCTTGTAGATGACCGACTTGGTGACGCCTTCGGCCGTGCCGCAGTCCACCTCGCCTGTGACGAGGTTCTGCGTGACGTCGACGAGTTTGCGGGTGAGATACCCTGAGTCGGCGGTCTTGATGGCCGTATCGGCCAGGCCCTTTCGGGCGCCGTGCGTGGAGGAGAAATACTCGAGCACCGAGAGGCCCTCGCGGAAATTGGCGAGAATCGGCGTCTCGATGATCTTGCCGGAGGGCTTGGCCATGAGGCCGCGCATACCTGCCAGCTGCCTTATCTGGTCGGCGCTGCCTCGAGCGCCGGAGCTCGACATCATAAAAATCGGATTGAGATACGGCTTGCCGTCGCGCTTGTCGTTCTTGAGCCCGCGCATCATGGCGTCTCCGACGAGCTCTCTCGCGTGCGTCCAGGAGTCGATGACCTGGTTGTAACGCTCGCCCTCGGTTATGGCGCCCTTCTCGTAGAGTTTCTGAATCTTTTCGACTTCCTTATTCGTCTGCTCGATAATAGCCGGTTTCTCGTCGGGTATGCGCATGTCGACGTTGGCGATTGATATGCCGGCCTTGGTGGCTTCCTTGAAGCCGAGGGCCTTTACGTCGTCGAGCAGCTTGATAGTAGCCTGGCGCCCCACCATCAGGTAGCAGTCGTGTATGACTCCAGAGATGGCCCGCTGGTCCATCGTGTAGTTGTAGAACGGCATGCCCTTCGGCAGGATGTCGTTTAGAATCACGCGGCCGACGGTCGTCTCGAAGAGGTTGTCGCCTCTCGTGAGTTCGCCGCTCTTGTGCTTGACCTTGAGCGTATCCGGCAGGCGAGTCCTGACCTTGGCATGAAGGCCAAGTTTGCCGTTGTCATACGCCATGAGCATTTCTTCGGGCCCGTAGAAAACCTTGCCCTCGCTGCCTTCGCCGTCGACGTCGGCAGTGAGAAAATACATGCCGAGCACCATGTCCTGGCTGGGCGCGATAATGGGCGAACCCGACGACGGGGAGAAGATGTTCTGCGTGGACATCATAAGCGTCCGCGCCTCGATCTGCGCCTCGATGGAAAGCGGCAGGTGGACGGCCATCTGGTCGCCGTCAAAGTCCGCGTTAAAGCCGCGGCATACGAGCGGATGCAGATGAATGGCGTTACCCTCGACCAGAACCGGCTGGAACGCCTGGATGCCCATCCTGTGAAGCGTGGGCGCGCGGTTCAAGAGCACCGGGTGATTCTGGATGACCTCTTCGAGGATGTCCCAGACCTCCTCTTCCTTGTGCTCGAGCATCTTCTTGGCGGACTTGATCGTGTCCGCGTAGCCGAGCTCCTTGAGCCTGCGGATGATAAAGGGCTGGTATAGTTCGAGAGCGATCTTCTTGGGAAGGCCGCACTGGTTGAGTTTGAGCTCGGGTCCTACAACGATGACGCTTCGGGCGCTGTAGTCAACGCGCTTTCCGAGAAGGTTCTCGCGGAAACGCCCCTGCTTGCCCTTTATCATGTCGGTAAGGGATTTCAAGGGCCTGTTGGACGAGCCGAGGACCGGGCGCTTGCAGCGGCCATTGTCAAAGAGAGCATCGACGGCCTGCTGGAGCATGCGTTTTTCGTTGCGAATGATGACTTCGGGGGCATTGAGCTCGATGAGCCTCTTGAGGCGGTTGTTGCGGTTAATCACGCGCCTGTAGAGGTCGTTCAAGTCGCTCGTCGCAAAGTTGCCGCTGTCCAGAAGGACAAGCGGCCTCAGGTCCGGGGGGATCACCGGCACGACTTCAAGTATCATCCAGTCGGGGCTGTTCTCGCTGCCGAGAATATCCTCGACGATTTTGAGACGCTTGATGAGTTTCTTGGCCTTCTGCTTGGACTTGGTCTTGCGAAGGTCTTCGCGCATCTCGACGGCCAGGCTCTTGAGGTCGAGCTGCTGGACGAGTTCGCGGATAGCCTCAGCGCCCATGCTGGCCTTGAACGCCTTTTCGCCGTACTTTTCGATGGCAAGGCGGTACTCGTCGTCGGTCAGGAGCTGCTGGCGTTTGAGCGGCGTCTCGCCCGGGTCGATGACAACGTAGTCCTGGAAATACACGACACGCTCCATCGACGTCGACTTCATGTCGAGGAGATTGCCGAGACGGTTGGGCATGGCCTTGAAGAACCATATATGCACGACCGGCGCGGCAAGCGTGATGTGTCCCATCCTCTTGCGGCGCACGCGGCTGTGCGTGACCTTCACGCCGCAGCGGTCGCATATGATGCCTTTGTGCTTGATGCCCTTGTACTTGCCGCAGGCGCACTCCCAGTCGCGCTCAGGACCGAATATCCTCTCGCAGAAGAGACCGTCCTTTTCCGGACGGTACGTGCGATAATTGATGGTCTCGGGCTTCTTGACCTCGCCGTAACTCCACGAGCGGATTACCTGCGGGCTTGCCAGGGATATCTTGACCGCCGAGTACTCGTTTATCCGTTCGTATGAACCTTCCATTAAACCGCCTCCGGGCTGTCGGCCCTTTTAAAGGTGGTAGAATTCCTAAATGGCCGCGCGCCTCTTCAGAAGTTCCATATTGAGGCAAAGACCCTTTATCTCGTTGGTGAGGACTTCGAAGGAAACCGGCGTGCCGGCCTCGAGCGTGTTCTCCCCTTTTATCATCGACTCGTATATCTTCGTGCGCCCCTCGACGTCGTCGGACTTGACGGTGAGTATCTCCTGAAGCACGTGCGCCGCGCCGTAGGCCTCGAGCGCCCAGACTTCCATTTCGCCGAACCTCTGTCCGCCGGAGCGGGCCTTTCCTCCCAGCGGCTGCTGGGTGATAAGGCTGTAGGGGCCGGTGGCGCGGGCGTGGACCTTGTCGTCGACGAGGTGGTGGAGCTTCATCATGTAGATGTAGCCGACGGTGACCTTCTGAGTGAAGGACTCGCCGCTCCTGCCGTCATAAAGGGTGACCTTGCCGTCCGGCGGCAGGCCCGCCTCGGTGAGAGCCAATCGAATCTCTTCTTCGGTGGCGCCGTCGAAAACGGGGCAGATCGCGGTAAACCCGAGCACTTTGGCCGCCCATCCGAGGTGCGTTTCAAGGATCTGTCCGACGTTCATACGGCTGGGAACGCCGAGCGGATTAAGCACTATGTCAAGCGACGTGCCGTCCGCCAGGAAGGGCATGTCTTCCTTGGGGAGTATCTTGGCGATGACACCCTTGTTGCCGTGGCGTCCGGCCATCTTGTCGCCGACGGAGAGCGTGCGCTTGGTGGCCACGTAGACCTTCACGAGTTCGAGCACGCCAGACGGCAGTTTGTCGCCGCGGCGGATGCGCCCGGTCTCGCGTTCGCACTCGTCGTTTAACTCCTCCCTCTCGCGCTCGTAACGGCGCCAGTGGGCCTCGGCGGCCTTGCCAGTCTTGCCGCCGGGGACTTCCAGATCGCCGAAGGTGAGCTTGGGGATGAGTTCGACAAATTTCTTCGTACTCGTTGAGGAGGCCTTCGAAAGGCCGCGCTTCTTCCCCTTAAGCCCGATGCGTCCGCCGATAACCTCCTCGATGCCTTCGAGGGCTACTTTCAGTTTCTCGGCGATTTTTTCGTCGTATTCCTCGCGCTTGATGCGAACGAGGTTTTCAGTTTCGAGCCGCTCGATGTCGCTAAGGTGGACTTTCCTCTGGAAGCGCTCGGTATTTATGACGATGCCTTCTATGCCGGCGGGG
>CALMGO010000271.1 GCA_937863625.1 uncultured bacterium | reverse complement strand
GTTCCTTCTGGTCGCTGCTCACCACTCGGCCCGCATGATCGAAGACGATGCAGCGCGTGCTGGTGGTTCCCTGGTCGATAGCAGCGCAGTACTTTGGCCTAACCACTCCCGCGTGCATGCAGGGCGATCTTACGTGTTCCGTGTGGCCGAGTCAGCGAACCCGCCGGGCCAGGTTCGCTGACCACTCCGGTTCCCGAGCAATCACTCCCGGTTGGAGTGTCCCTGAGGATCGTCTAGTACTTTCCAACCTCAAGAACGTGTTCGAAGGCAGCGGCGACGCTCTCAACATTTGCACTCGCCGGCATGACGTGGGTCGTCGAGAAGATGTAGCCGCCTCCGGGTTTGCATGATTCCATGGCGTACCGGCAGGATGAGAGGATATCCTCGTCGGTCCCGGTCTGCATAAGGGCGCAGTTGACATTTCCAATGAGGCAAACCTTGTTTCCGTACAGACGCTTTACCTCGCGGACGTCGACCCCGGCCATCGGGTCGAGCGAGTGCAATGCATGAGGCCCGGCAGCCACAAGCTGGTCGAGTATGGGCATGATGTCGCCGTCGGTGTGCTTTATGACACAGGCGCCCATTTCGCGATAGCCGGAGATAAGGCGAGTGAGATAGGGGGCGACGAATTCAGCGAACATCGAGGGCGACATGAATGGCCCGGAGTTGAAGCAATAGTCCGAACAGAGCGCGAAACCCTCGATGCCAGCCTTCATGAGTCGCGGCGCCTTTTCGAGGGCCTCGTCTACCTTGCGGTCCTCGCGGTCCTTCAATCGGGCAGGGTGTTCATACAGGTCGATGGCAAGCTGCGCCATCCCCGAACCGTCGGTAATAGACAGCGTGGAGTCTCCGTGGGCAAGAAGGAGTCGCCGGGCGCCATCGGCCTCGCGAAGGCGGCAGATGCCCTCGATATAGTCGTCCTCGGTCGGGCGATGAACGTGCGAGTAGAGAATAGCGCAGTAGTCGAAGGCGTCGGCGATCTCGACAAAGAGACTCGCGTCACTGCCAAGATAGCGGGCCCTGAGCGACGGGTCGGCTGCCCACTGCTCGCGCGACGTAAAGTCCCGGCCAAAATACTCCCTGGCCAGCTGCATCTCGAGTTCGAAGTGGGGCACGACGTCGCACTGACGCATCTGGAGCGCGGCTATCGCGGCGTCACGCGGCTTCACGCGTCTTCACCGCCTTTGCCGGTATCGAGCGGACGACCAAGCGCCGCCATATACACAACAGAGCGCTCCGTGCCGTCGGCTGCGACAATGGCATTTACTTCGTCATCTACAAGCGCGGCAATGCCGGTAACCCCGTACGAGAGAGCCTCGGCGGCAAGGTAGAGATTCTGGCAAATGTGGCCGGCGTCAAGAAAGACATATCTGTAGCCCCGATCCTTGTAGCGCGACGTCGTGCGGGCGAATTCAGCGATAAAGGCGAATACCACGGCGGCACCGAAAGTCCATTCCTGCCCGGCAGTTGCCTTGACAGTGGCCGCGCGGAAGTCGCCTTCCCGGAGCATTTCAAGTGAGTGCTCGTCAAGGCGGTACCTGTACACACCGGGCGCAAGGCCCTCCACGTGCGAAATGATGCAGTATGTGTCGAGCGGATGCCTGGCGCCTGCGGAAGGCGCGGTTCTCAAGTGCGACGGCATTCGTCGCGAGCTCTTGCCGTCCGAGGCCCACAGCAGAAAGGAGAGATCTCCCAATGAAATCGACTCTCCGGAAAACGCGCGCCTCGAACGGCGCTTTGACAGCAGCCGCGCAAGTGACGCTCTCGACGGAGAGCGAGGCGGCGGCAGCTTGACTGTTTTCAGTGCTACCGGCCCGACCGGTGCGAATACGGACGGCTCCGCTGGGGCGTACTTGGTTTCACGGTAGAAATCCTCACCGATTGAACCCATGGTGCGTTCCTTTCCGACGGTCAAGGGCCTTTACTTTGCGTCCACGGCGCAACGGAAGCCTGTGTCGCCCGCCTGGTCGGGCCGGGCGTGCGAACGGTTTGACGTGCGCAGGTAAGCTTTGTCCTTTGAGAGGTAGCTGCCACCCCTTACGACCCGGAATTTCTCGCCGAAGTCGTTGCTCTTGAAATCGGTCGGGCCGTAGGGCTTATACCACGAGGCGGTCCACTGCTTGACATTGCCGGCCATATCGAGGCAGCCGTACGGACTCCTGTCGCGCGGGAAGGACCCGACGGGGCTTATGGATGCAGCGCCGTGGAGGTTCGGGTTTGCGCCCCAGTTGGCAAACGTGGGCTCCCAGTGGTTACTCCAGGGAAAGTGCCGCGCGTCGGTACCGCGAGCGGCCTTTTCCCACTCGGACTCGGTGGGCAGGCGCTTGCCGGCCCACTCGGCATAGTCGACTGCGTCCTGCCATGTTACGCCTGTAACAGGCAGATTGGCGGCACCGGGCGAAAATGAAACGGTCTTCCAGGTAGCAGGCGGCGCATGGTCGGTCGCCTGGACGAATTTTGCGTAGTCGAGATTTGTCACGGGGGTAACGTCTATGAAGAACGCGTCAAGATTGACGGGAAGCGCCGGACGCTCATCGGCGGGGCCGCGATTGCTGCCCCTCATGAACTCTCCGGCAGGGACATAGACCATGCCAGGAGGGGCGCCGGCCGGATTCGATGCGGTTCCGGCGGTCTTGCCCAAGGGGTGAAGGACGCGCGTAAGGCCTGCGCTCAGTCGGCCGAGAAGCGACGGAGCGTTTGCGCCGACATCATGGCCACCAAGTTTGTGCCGGCGCGCGTAGCGGCCTGCAGCCTTTCGAATATAGGAGAGCGCGTGCTGGAATGCAGCGGAGATTTCGGCGACCGACTGAGGACGTCTGGCGGGGTTGACGCTCAGAGCGGAAAGGATGACCTTTTTGGTCTCGGAGGGGACCGTGGTCAGGACGGGTGTTTTGGGGAATTTGAGCACCTTGCCCTGCAGCTGAGCCTGGAGAATATCTTCCTTGGAATCGCCTGGGAAGGGCAACGAGCCAGTCAGCATCTGGTAGGCCATGACGCCTATTGCATAGACGTCGGTACGCTCATCGACGACTGTTCCCTTTATCTGCTCAGGGGCCATGAAGCCTACGGTGCCGATGGTCATCCCATCGGCGATTTCGCTGGACGCGTCTTCTTTGAGTTGGGCGAGGCCGAAGTCGAGCACTTTGACTCTCTGAGCGTCGCCTTCCGGGACGAGGTAGATATTCTCACTCTTGAGGTCGAGGTGGACAATACCCGCCTGGTGAGCGGCGGAAAGCGCGCTGCAAATGTCGCAGAGCATTTCAAAGGCACGTTGGGGGACGACGCTTTTTGTACGCTCCAGAAGGTCTTTGAGGTTCTCTCCTTCGAGTATCTCCATAACAAGGAAGAAGCGGCCGTCCGACTCGCCGAAATCGTGCACTGTCAGGACGTTATCGTGCCGGAAGGTGGCCGCATGGCGCGCCTCGGCCTTGAACATGTCGAGAAACTTCGACGAGAGTGAAAGCAACGGGTGGATGATCTTTATAGCGACGGCCTTGCCCATGATGATGTGCTCGGCGCGATAGACCACACCCATGCCGCCCCTGCCGATTTCGTCTTGTATGCGGTATTTTCCGGCGAGGATTTCACCGTGGGCAAGCTCGGAAGTGGCGAGCGGGTGTCCGTCCTTTGGGCACGTGTCCCGGCGGGTGCGAAAAGCTGATTTACACTTGAGGCAGACTTTTACGACAGCGCCACCGGCGCCGGAAACTGACGACGGCTCTTTTTGACGCTGATCGTTGGTCATCAAGAAGTCCGGAAAACAAGTGTGACGTTCCCGAAAGTGACGTCATCCTTATGCTCGATGTGACCGCGC
>CALMGO010000270.1 GCA_937863625.1 uncultured bacterium | reverse complement strand
TAGTATGTGTGAACTTTACAACAAAACTCGTCCCGATGCAAGACGGAGACATGAGCATTCTTGAAACTGCGACCTATGTCGCGTGCTCCGTTTCGTAAGTATCGACAACCTCAGCCCCGCCAGGCCAAAAAACCTTGAAGAAAACGTCTGCATGTATAGAATCTCTTCAAATCACCCAGAAGAGGGGCCTATGAAGAATCTTGCCATCCACGCCCGCAATCTGCTTTTGGCCATGCCTGTTTCGTATGGGGACGCGCGCGCGGTGGAGACAGTGGTCGAGACAATCCAAGTCAAGAACGGCGTCCCTCAATCGGTCACCTTTACAACAAGCCACGGCATCGGCGTACGAGTCATCGCGGGCGGCTGCTGGGGTTTTGCCTCCACCGGCACAATGACGAAATCAGCCGTCGGCAAGGTATGCCGCCAGGCGCTCAAGATAGCCGAGTCAAGCGCAGTGGCTCTGGTCAAGGCGGTGGAACTCACTCCCGTGGACGCGGTCGAGGCGGTTTACGCGACGCCCGTCACGGAAGACCCCTTTGCCGTGCCGCTGGAGGAGAAGCTGTCGCTTTTGACGCGAGCCGACAAGGCCATGTCAGGCGAGCCGATGGTGAAGGTCCGCCAGTCATATTACCAGGGGTGGCGCAGAAGAAGCGTATTTGCGTCGACGGAAGGCTCGCTCATCGAACAGGAAATCGTCCAGACGGGCGGCGGCATCGCGGCAACGGCCGTGGGCGCAGGCGATACGCAGGTGCGCAGTTACCCGAACAGTTTTCGCGGCAATTTTCACTCGGCGGGGTTTGAATATTTTCGCGAGCTTGACCTGGCGCGGCAGGGGCAGCGGGTGGCGGCGGAGGCGGCGGCACTCATAGCAGCGCCGACACTTCCTGAAGGGGCGCGGACGGTTATCCTCGACGGCGGTCAGCTGGCGCTGCAGGTACACGAATCCATCGGGCACCCAACAGAACTCGACAGAGTCCTCGGGATGGAAGCGGCGTATGCGGGGACGAGTTTTCTGACGCTTGATAAACTGAACACGCTCAGGTACGGCAGCGAAATCGTGAACGTCGTTGCCGACGCGACGGCGCCGGGGGGGCTGGGGACATTCGGGTTTGACGACGAGGGGGTCCCGGCCAAGCGCGTGGACCTCATAAGGGACGGGCGGTTCGTGGGGTACCAGACGAGCCGCGAGACGGCTGGAGCGGTCGGCGAGGGGTCAAACGGCACGATGCGCGCGGACGGATGGAACCGCATCCCGCTCGTGCGGATGACCAATATCAACCTTTTGCCGGGCACATGGAAATTTGGCGACCTTCTGGCGGACAGCGACGACGCGATTTACATGGCAACAAACCGTGCATGGTCGATTGACAACAAGAGACTTAATTTTCAGTTTGGCGCGGAGATAGCGTACGAGGTCAAGGGCGGCAAACTGACAAAGATGTACAAGAACCCGTCGTACACCGGCATCACGCCGGAATTCTGGAATTCGTGCGACGCCGTCTGCGGCGAGGCCGACTGGATAATGTGGGGCACGCCAAACTGCGGCAAGGGGCAGCCGGGGCAGACGGCGCGGGTGGGACACGGCACGGCGCCTTCACGGTTTCGCAACGTGCGTGTGGGGGTGGTGAGATGAAGGAGCGGACGATAAAGATCGCGCACGACGCTCTGGCGGCGTCGCGCGCACCAGAGACGGAGGTGATAGTCTCTTCGTCGAACAGCGCCCTCACGCGGTTTGCCGGGAATACAATTCACCAGAATGTCGCCGAGGAAGACACCTCGGTGACGATACGCGCGGTCGACGGCAGGCGCGTGGGAGTGGCGAGCGGCAACGACGCGTCAAAGGCGGCGTTAAAGAAGCTGGCGGAGTCGGCGCTGGACATAGCGCGCGCGCAGGCGGAAATACCGGATTTCCCCGGGCTTCCCGGCAGAAAAAGCGTCGTGGAGGTGCTGGCTTTTTCGAAAGAGACGGCAAGGCTCAAACCAACCGACAGGGCCGCATTTGCGATGGAGATCATACGACCGGCCACCGAGGCGGGCGCAGGCGCAAGCGGCACGGTCAGCAATGAATCAGGAGTACTGGCGGTTGC
Organism: uncultured bacterium; assembly: GCA_937863625.1. GTDB lineage: Bacteria > Planctomycetota > DG-23 > SLPQ01 > SLPQ01 > CALMGO01. Next base: position 5,446 of record CALMGO010000270.1, on the reverse strand, counting down.
AAACTCAAGGGGCGTGTCGATTGCCGCACGGCGGACGGAATTTGAGACAACCGCTGTGATTGAGAAGGCGGGCGGGGCGGGCTACGGGGCGGTGCTTGCATGGGACCACCGGCACGCGGACAGGTCGCGCACAGGGCGCATGGCGCTCGAGAAATGCCTGGCATCGGTTGACGCGGAGGCTCTCGACGCGGCGGAGTACACGGTAGTGCTCGAGCCGGCGGCGGTCGCGGGGCTCATCTCGTACATGGCGTACATGGGATTCGGGGCTCAGAGTTATCTCGAGGGCAGGTCGTTTCTCTCCGGCAAACTCGGCAAGAAAGTGATGCACGAATCGGTCTCCATCCGGGATGATGGCCTCAGTCCGGAGGGCATGCCGATGTCTTTCGATTTTGAGGGGCAGCCGAAACAGCGTGTTACCCTTATCGAAAAAGGGGTCGCGGCCAACGTCGTCTATGACTCGTACTACGGAGCGCGCGCGGGCGTTGAGTCAACCGGCCACGCGCTGCCGCCGGGATTTGCCGGCGGACCGCTGCCAACAAATCTTTTCATGGCGGGCGGAGACAGCAGCCTTGACGAGATGATATCGACGACCGGGAGGGGGCTTCTCGTAACGCGGTTTCACTACGTCAATATCGCAGACCCTGCCAACGCAGTGCTCACGGGGCTGACCCGCGACGGGACGTTTCTGATAGAAAACGGGCGCGTGAGCCGTCCGGTGAAGAACCTGCGCTTTACGGAGAGCATGACGGCGGCATTTTCGGCGGTCGAGGCGCTCTCGCGAGAGCGGACGCTCGTGCCGGAAATGCTCGGCGGCGCGGTAGTGCCGACGGTGAAACTCTCGCGGTTCCGGTTCACGGGGACGACGGAGTTTTGACGAGGCGACGGCGGGGCATTAAAGACACTTATACAAGGCGCATACTGTGCGCCGGAAATGCGGCAAGGGAATCCCTATGAAGGCACTTCTGGTACTGGAGGACGGCAGGGCATTTGAAGGCAAGGCTTTTGGCGCCGGCGGCGAGACGTCAGGCGAGGTCATCTTCAATACCTCCATGACGGGCTACCAGGAGATTCTCACTGACCCTTCCTACAAGGGTCAGATCGTGACGATGACGTATCCGCTCATCGGCAACTACGGGGTTAACGAAATCGACGTGGAGTCCGAGGCGCCGCAGGCGGAAGGGTTCGTCGTGCGGGAACTGTCGTCGATCGCCTCGAACTTCCGCTCGACAGAAAGCCTGCACGAATATCTCCGCAGGCACGGCATCATCGGACTGGAAGGCATCGACACGCGAGCGCTGACGAGGCACATCAGGCTCGCGGGGGCGATGCGCGGCGTCATGTCGACTGTCGACCTCGATGCGGCGTCGCTGGCCGCCAAGGCAAGAAACATCCCCAGCATGGAGGGGTCGGACTTTGTGAAGATCGTCACGCCGAAGAAAGTGACGGCGTGGACGGAGAGCATATATGACGAACTCGAACTGGTGCGCGAGGCGGCGCTTACGCCTCGGTACAGAGTAGTGGCCATAGACTACGGGCTCAAGCGCAACATATCGCGGCTCCTGGTGCATTACGGTTTTGAGGTGACGCTCGTGCCTGCGACGCTCTCGGCGAAGGAAATAGAGCGGCTCGACCCGCAGTGCATATTCCTCTCCAACGGCCCGGGCGACCCAGGAGTGCTCGGGTACGCGATAGAGACGATCAGGGAACTTCTCGGCAAGTATCCGATATTCGGGATATGTCTGGGGCATCAACTGATGGGACTGGCGATGGGCGGCGACAGGTATAAACTCAAGTTCGGCCATCACGGAGCCAACCAGCCGGTGCAGGAACTGGCGACAGGCAAGGTCCTCATCACGAGCCAGAACCACGGATTTGCAGTCGAGGCGTCGTCGCTTGACGAGGCGAAAGTCACGGTCACGGAGATAAACCTCAACGACCGCACGGTCGAGGGGCTCGCGCACAGGGAATACCCGGCTTTCAGCGTGCAATACCACCCCGAAGCTGCGCCGGGGCCGCATGACGCAAGGGGGCACTTCGCGTCGTTCAGAAAGATGGTGGCCGAGACACTTTAGGGGGCGCGCATCGTCATCACGCGGCGCTTTGCGCGGCTCTTTTGTACCTTCTGACGGCGAAGAGCGCCTCAACGGCCAGCCAGAAAGTCACGACCATAAGAACGGCGCCTACGGTGCACACCGGCCAGGATCTCAACTCCGGCTTAGCGGCGCTCCAGGCCTTGAGGATATTTTCCACGAGCGACCAGCCGCTCACGAGCAGCATGAACGCGAAGGGAAGCGCGGTGTAGAATGAGGGCTTTCCCACCTTGATGAGGTAGACCGTGGCGATGAGAAGGCCAAGACATGCGAGGAGTTGATTGGCGGTGCCGAAAAGCTGCCATATCACGAGACCGGCGGGTTTCATCACGACTGCGCCATCGGGACCAGCCGCGGGAATTTTGAGAAGCGCCACCGCGCCGAGCACGATGACGGCGAGGATACTGGCGAGGTATCGGTTGACGAACCTCTTCAGACCGAAGCCTTCGGCGAGTTCCTGTATGTTGTAGCGAAGGAGGCGCGTGCCGGTATCAAGCGTCGTCATGGCAAAACCGACTACGACTACAGCGACCACAGCCTGGCCAAAAGGCCGGGGGACGTGGAAAACTTCAAGGAAAGTCGCAGCCCCATAGAAGAACGCAGCCAGCTGGCTCACAAGCGTCCCGGTCAACTGCGCCCACCCTGGGTAAAACGACGCCCATTTTTCGTACGTGCCTACTCCCGCAGTGCAGGCCATGAGCACAATGACCGCGAGGAGCCCCTCAACAAGCATGCCGCCGTAGGCAATGGGCCGGGCCTGGCGGGCGAGGTCGAGCTGTCGGGCGGTAGTGCCGCTGGCGACGAGATTGTGAAAGCCGCTTATCGCGCCGCACGCTATGGTGATAAAGAGCAACGGGAAGAAGGATGGCAGGCGCACCGAGGGGTCGGCCACGGAGACGAAATTGACCGCGGGGGCAACAATAGTCGAATGGGCTACGAGCAAGCCTATAAAAAGCGCGCCGATGCCGATGTAGAGCTGGTAGGAATTGAGATAGTCCCTGGGCTGCAGGAGAAGCCACACGGGCAGGATGCTTGCGGCGCAGGCGTAGGCCAGCAGGATGTATATCCAGATATTGGAGGCGCGGGTGGCGGCGGCATTAACGTCGTCGGCTTCCCCGGTGAGGCCCTGAGATGCAAGCCAGGCCTTTGTAGCGCCGGCGGAGGCGGTGCGGTCGAGCGAACCGTCCGAAACGGAGGCAGCTATGGCGGTGCGGGTCTTCTCGGAGAGGAAACCGCCGTGGAGGCTCACGGGATGATTTATGCCGACCCAGACGGCGAGAAACGTCAGCGCGAGTCCTGCGACGGTCGCGGGGAAAATGCCTACTTTCAAGCGATAGATGGCGTAACCCATCAGGACCGCTACGACGATGAGCGTGAACACGGGGATGACCGTCTGCGGGTAGAGAAACGCGAATATCTGCGCGACGATGAGCGCAAATACACCCATCGCGAGCGCGAGCAGGAAGAAGGTCACAATGAGGAAGAGAACGCGCCCCCTGGCGCCGAGGATGACGCCGGTGAGGTCGCCGATGGATTTGCCGTCGTGCTTGAGGCTCATGGCAAGCGCGGCGAAGTCGTGCACCGCGCCGAGGAAAAGCGACCCTATCACCACCCAGGCAAGCGCAGGCACCCAGCCCCAGATGACCGCGATGGCCGGCCCGGCAATCGGGCCGAGTCCTGCTATCGACGCGAAGTGGTGACCGAAAAGCATCCACGGGGGCGACGGCACAAAGTCAACTCCGTCCTCGTAACGATGGGACGGAGTGTCGCCGTTGGTCCCGACTTCAAAGATCCTGGCCGCAAGGTGCGTAGCGTAGAAGCGATAGCCCAAGAGAAACAGAACGGTAACGACAACTGCAATGACAGCAGAGTTCACCTTACCACCCCCGCTTTAACACCGACGATTTGAGACTGCCGCGCAAGGAACTTTCTCAGGCCCAGTAGGCAGGACCCGGTTTCTGCCTGAGGACGAGGCCCTTAAGGAACTCGGCCCCCTTGATGAAGCCTTCCTCCGTCGACATGAGTGAGTCTTCATGCTCTATGGAAAGCACGCCATCGTAGCCCACCATGCGCAGCGTCGAGACGAAGTCACGCCAGAAATCCTCGCCGTGGCCGTAGCCTACGGTGCGGAAGATCCAGGAGCGCGTCGCTTCACTGGCGTAGGATGTCGTGTCGAGTACGCCTTTGGTCGCGACAGGAGGATAGATCCGGCAGTCCTTGGCGTGCACGTGGTAAATGGTGTCGCCGAGGAAGCGTATGCAGGCGATGGGGTCCTGCCCCTGCCAGAAGAGGTGGGAGGGGTCGAAGTTGGCGCCGATATTATTGCCGCAGGCCTTTCTGAGCTGCATCAACGTCTCTGCGCTGTAGACGAGAAATCCCGGGTGCATTTCGAAGGCGAGCTTTACACCGTGGTCTTTGGCGAAACGGGATTCCTTTGACCAGTAGGGTACGGCCTTGGCTTCCCACTGCCATTTGAGGATGGCCGAGTAGTCCGGCGGCCAGGAGCAGGTGACCCAGTTGGGATATTTGGCCTTGTCGGAATCACCGGGGCAGCCGGAGAAGACGACGACGGTCTTGACACCGAGGCGCTCGGCAAGACGAATGGTCTTCTGCTGGACGGACGCATTGGCCTTCGCAAATGTCTTGTCAGGGTGGAGAGGATTGCCGTGGCACGAGAGAGCGCTGATTTCGAGGCCGCGGGATTCGATTTCACGCTTCCAGGCGAGGGCCTTGGACTTGGAGGAAAGAAGCTCATCGAGCGGGCAGTGTGCGTTGCCGGGGTAGTTGCCCGTGCCGATCTCCACGGCGTCGAGACCTGCGTCAGCGATGTAGTCGAGAGCATCTGTGAACTTCTTGCCGCCGAAAAGAACTGCAAAGACTCCGATTTTCATGCGACCGCTCCTTTACAAGAGTCCTGCCGGGACGTATGAAGCGTCCCGGGATATGTGGACGGACAGGGTTCGTGAAGTCGGGCCTAATACTCCTTCAGGATATCGCAGATGCCGTCGATGGTGTCGGCCTCAATGATGGCCTTTCTGATTTTTTCGTTTTTCAAGAGCAACGTGAAACGCGCGAGCGCGCGGATATAGTCGGCCTGCTGGACGTCGTTGGCCCCTATCATGACGACAATGTGGACGGGCTGGTCGTCGAGGGCGCCATAGTTGATGCCTTTTCTGGTCTTGCCGAGGGCGGCAACGAGGCTTTTGACCGAGGAGATTTTGGCATGTGGGACGGCGATGCCAAGTCCGATGCCAGTGGAGAGAATGCTCTCCCGGTCGAGGATGGCGCGGTAGAGGGCTTCCTTGTCCTCGACTTCGTCTGCGGTGCCGAGCACTTCCACCATTTCCTTGAGGACC
>CALMGO010000269.1 GCA_937863625.1 uncultured bacterium | reverse complement strand
ACCGTCCCGGGGCCCAGGCTCTTTATGTACTCGATGGTAAGGGGGTCGAGGTTATCGGATAGCATGGCGAGGTATTCATAACCTTCGCGGGGAGTGGCGGGGGATTTGCCTCCGAAGACGGCCTGGGCTCTTACGGTGAAGTCGGCGGTGGTATCGGGGGTGAGGCGGACCCAGATGGCGCGGGCGTCTTTTTTGAGGGCGGCGTCCTTGAGGTCGGCGAAGACCTTTTCGGGTTTTCTGGTGCAGCCGGATGCGGCAAGGGCGGCTGCGAAGAGCAGAACGAAGAGGAAGCGTCTTGGCATTTCGAGTCCTCTAAAGACCGTCTTAGAGTGCGCCGTCAGTCGAGCGGCAAGGCGACCGGCGCCTTGCGGCGGGAGCTTTCATAGGCCGCGAGGGCGATTTCGAGTGCCTTGAGGCCGTCGTGACCGGTTGCGGAGATTTCCGCGCGGCCAGCTACCGCTTCGACAAAGTTACTGACAAGTCCGAGGTCCATACCGTCCCCGAAATACAGGTGGTGGCCTTTTGCGGAGGCCTCGCTGAAGAAATCGGCCTTCTGGTTGAAGGAGTCGATTTCGACGGTGCCTTTGTCGGTGACGAGCTTCATGGTGACATTGCCCCAGGTGGGGAAACTCTTCGGCGGGCGGCTCCAGGAGGTGTCAAGGGTGGCGATACAGCCGTTTTCAAACCGCATGGATATCATGCCGGTATCATCGGCGGGGATATCGTGAAAGAGAGTGTCGGTTTCGGCATAGATCTCAGTGGCTTCACAGCCGAGTATCCAGCGCATGAGGTCGGCGACGTGGACGGTATGATCTATGACGGCGCCTCCGCCGGCGCGGTCGAGGTCTGTAAACCAGGAACCGGGCATGGAACCCTGGTTGGTGCCGCGGATGGCGGAAATCCTGCCGAGAAGGCCGTCGGCCTGGAGCGCGCGGAGGCGGTTGACGGCGGGGATAAACCTGCAGGGGAAGGCGGTGGCGAGGAGGACGCCTGCGTCGCGGCAGACGTCTATCATTTCGCGGGCCTCGGCGAGAGTGCGCGCAAGGGGCTTTTCGCAGAGGACGTGTTTGCCGCGGGAAGCGGCGAGTTTCGTGAGGGGGAGGTGCATCTTGTTGTCTGAGGCGATGATGACGGCATCGATGTCGGAATCCACGAGGGCCTCGAAGGAGTCGAAGCACTTTGTGGAGAACCTGTCGGCCATTTCACGGGCGCGGGAGAGGTCTTCATCGGCGATGCCTGCGAGGGCGGCCTCGGGCAGGGCGTTTACGCAGGAGGCGTAAGAGGGCCCGTGAACGTGAGCGAAACTGAGGCAGCCGATAGAAACCATGAGGAGACCTCCGGAGTTACAGACAAGTTGTTCAATGCAATAGGCTATGGGCGGGCGAGGGAAGTGTCAACGTATTTCCTGCTGAGGGCGGCGTTGAGAGCTTGAGCCATGTCGATAAGCGTCACCTGGCCGGGGCGGGTTCGTCGTCGGCGGGAGTTTCGCATGTTGTGAAGGAACTGCGCGGGCCGTTGGAGCGCCCTGCGCGGGATATCCCGGACGATGTCGGGGACGGCCTCATAGGCATCGACGGCGAGGCGGGCGACGAGATCAAGCGAGCCGGGTCCGAGGTCTCCCGCGGCACAGCAGAGGAATTTGGCTAACTCGATGCCGGCGGAAAGCGCAACGGGCAGGTAGAGTCGTCCCATTTCGAAATCCAAGTGAACTATTTCATCGCCGCGAAGAATGATATTGCCGGTATTGGCATCGAAGTGGATGAGGCGGGGTTCGCATACCCCTATCGCCACGGCGTGCCTATGGGCCGTGTCCCGCAGGACTTTCTCCAGGATGCGGCGCGGTTCGTCGAGAGTATCGGCGGCGCGCAGGGATGCCTGCAGAGTCGGGCCCTCGACCCAACCCATGGCCAGAAGGGGCCAGGGGGCCGTGTCCTGGATGTCGAGGGTGAGCGGATCGGGCACGCGAAAACCATAACGAGTCCACGTTAGAAGGGCGAGTCGTTCGAAATCGCGACGCTGCTGCGCCGGAAGGTCCTCAACGGGGACATCGCCTCTCCAGAGGGCGGCGAGCTTTCTGAGGAGGCGGCGCGAGGTGGGCCTGGCAGGGGGGTAACGCTTAAGGACGACGTTGGAGTTGTCGATGCTCACGCGAATGACCCTGGCGTCGTCTTTGCCGTCAAGCGGGACGCCATGTCGGACGGCTTGTGGCCACTTGAGCAGCATAGTTTACGCCGGTCGAGAGCTGGCGCCGGAAAGAGGCGCGGACGGGTTCAGTACGTAGATGATATTCTGACTGAAGAGCGTGGGTGAAAGCCTCGCACGCAGGGTTCTTTTTTCGGGGAGGCGGCGGGCGACGGCGAAGCCGCTCGAACGAGCCAGCAGTTCGAATTCACGCGGGGTCTGGAAGTTTCTATGGGCGAGGCTTATCGGGGGAAATCTGCCGAACAGGAATCCGAGCCGGTACTTGTAATATGTGATATTGGGAATAGCGACAACGATGCAGCCGGTACCGGTCAGCAGGCGTCGTGCCTGCTGGAAGAAGAGCTCCGGGTAGTCCAGATGGTGGATTATGTGAGCCGCGATGATGCAGTCGAACTTGACCGGGAAATCCCCGAGTCCGTCGTTGAGGTCTCTTTTGACTATGCGCGAC
>CALMGO010000268.1 GCA_937863625.1 uncultured bacterium | reverse complement strand
GCACTGGCTTACCCGCTTCATGGACCACCAGCACTATGGCGCCTGGAAAGAGTCGGGTTCACAGACTCTCTACGAACGCCTCAACTACGCCGTAAAGGAAATCCTCGAAACACATCAGCCCGAGCCGCTGCCCGACGAGACCAAAAGAGAACTCGCCCGCATACTTAAGGCGCGCGACTGACGCCTCTGGACTTGCGCCTCTATCTCTTTTGCGGCCTCGCTTTGGCCTTCCATTCTGTACCGGTCGGAATATGATTAGGTCATTTGCACAATGCCCGTGTCACACGCTTTCTGTTGTCGAGTGGTTCTGAAGTGTTGAAAGGAAATCGCCATGTCGCCCAAAAGAGTCCTTATAGTCGGCGGCGTCGCCGGCGGTGCCTCTTGCGCCGCGCGTCTCAGAAGGCTTGACGAGTCCGCCGAAATCATCATCTTCGAAAAGGGCCCCTATATCTCCTTTGCCAACTGCGGCCTTCCGTACCACATCAGCGGCGTCATTGAAGAGCGTTCCTCCCTCCTTGTCCAGACTCCCGAGCGCTTCAAGCAGGCCTTCCGCATCGAGGCCCGCGTCGACAGTGAAGTCGTCTCCATAAACCGCACCGCCCGCACCATCGATGTCCGCGACGCCGCCGGCCGCACCTGCACTGAGAAGTTCGATTACCTCGTCCTTGCTCCCGGCGCCCGGCCCATTAAGCCCCCCATCCCCGGCATCGACCTCCCCGGCATCCACACCCTGCGCAATATCCCCGATATGGACGCCATACTTGCGCAGATTGAGAAAAATGTCCCCCGCCGCGCGCTCGTCATCGGCGGCGGATACATCGGCGTTGAGGTCGCCGAAAACCTCCACGCCCGCGGCATTGATTGCGCCATCGTCGAAAAACTCCCCCAGGTCATGCCCCCCATTGATTGGGAAATGGCCAATATCCTCCACGAACACCTTCGCGCCAAAGGCATTGCCGTCTGGCTTTCTGACGGCGTGGCCTCTTTTGCATCCGACGGTGACTTCGCCATCACCACCACGCTCGAAAGCGGTCGCCGTGTCGGCGCCGACCTCGTCATCCTGTCAATCGGCGTCCGCCCGGACGTCCGTCTCGCGCGCGAAGCAGGCCTCACCATCGGTTCCATCGGCGGCATCGCCGTCGACCCTCACATGCTGACCAACGACCCTCATATCTACGCCGTCGGCGACGCCGTGGAGGTTACCAATATCGTCACTTCCGCCGAGGCTCTCATTCCCATGGCCGGTCCCGCCAACCGCCAGGGGCGCATCGCCGCCGACAATATCTGCGGCCGCCCCTCTCTCTACCATGGCTCCCAGGGCACTTCCATCGTGAAGGTCTTCGACCTCACCGTCGCCACGACCGGCATAAACGAACGCCAGGCCCGTGCCGCCTCCATTCCCTATTCCAAGGTCTACATACACCCGGCCGACCACGCCGGCTACTATCCTCATGCCTTCCAGATGGCCATAAAGGCCCTCTTCCGCACCGATGACGGCCGCCTCCTCGGTGCCCAGATTATCGGCCCCAAAGGCGTCGACAAACGCATCGACGTCCTCGCCGTCGCCCTCCGCGCCGGCCTTACCGTCTACGACCTCCAGGACCTCGAACTCGCCTACGCCCCTCCTTACGGTTCCGCCAAGGATGCTGTCAACATGGTCGGCTTTGTCGCCGCCAACGCCCTCGAAGGCCTCGTAGATTACGTT
>CALMGO010000267.1 GCA_937863625.1 uncultured bacterium | reverse complement strand
TTGGCGACGATGAGGATGTCGGCGACGCCTGCAACGTCGCCGGTGATCTTCTTGTGGCGGGCGGCGGCGACATTGACCGCGTTATCAAGCGCAAAGGGGCCTTCGATCTCGGCGGGAGGGTCAAACTGCCTGCGGTCGGCCATCTTGTGGAGGATGGCCGCGTCCATCGTGGACGGCATCTTCGGGTTTACCACCTCGACTGCCGACATGATGGCGACCTTCGGGTCGTCGAGGCCGAATGCCTTCGCGACGTGAATGGCGTTTAAGGCTATGGCGGCCTTGCCTTCGAGGTCGGGCGCGATATTCATCGCTCCGTCCGAGATAAATATAAGGCGGTCGTAACCGGCGCATTCGGCGATAAACACATGGCTCATGAGCGCCCCTGCGCGAAGGCCCTTATCCCTGTCCAGCACCGCGCGGAGAAAATCGTCCGTGTGAATGTAGCCCTTCATGAGAGAGTCGCATTTGCCTGTGCGGACGAGTTCGACAGCCTTGGCCGCGGCGGAGAGTTCATCCGGAGCATGCACGATCTCGGTGATGGAGATATCGATGGAGGCTTCCTTTGCGATGCGGAGAATCTCCCCTTCGTCGCCGACGAGAACGGCGTCGGCAATGTCATCGGCGTCGGCCTTGACGACGGCCTCGAGTATCGACGCGTCGGCAGCATTGGCCACCGCAACGCGCGCCTTGGGGAAGGTCTTTACCTTTTCGAGGAGTTCGGCGAAGGATTTCATGAGCGTGCCCCCTGTGGAAAGAGATATCGTCCGGGGGCAGTTTTACCGTTTCCGCTCGCTTTTGGCAAACTAAATCAGAGTGACACGAGATAGACGTCCGACGCATCGTCGTCGCCGATAGTGAAAACCACCTTCGAATCATCCGGCGAAAACTGCGGACGCGGCAGCGTCGCGCGCGTGGCGGCGGCCCCTGTGAAAAAGAGCGGCTCAAAGACACCGCGCTCGTCGTCGAGGTTGATAAGCGCGACGGACTGATGCTCCGGGACAAATGCGCCGCCGACGTCCGAGATAAATTTCGTGCCGTCGGAGGATATGCGGCATCGGCCGGTGGGGCCGGGGCAGTAATACTGGAAATCGCCGGAGCCGTTGGCGTTCATCGTGCCGACGAGCCAGGCGGTCTCCTCGACGAAGTAGCCATCCTCGGTGCTTCTGATGTGGTAGCGCGAGCCGTGATACCCGAGCGTCCAGCCGTCGGCGGAAAAGAACGCGCCGCCGCGGATTTCGTTGGGGTTCTGGCTTCCCAGCGGCCCCCCCTCAAGCCCGGTGGCGTCGGTAACCCACATCCTCTGCGGTATGCCGTCCCAGCGGCCGGCCCATGTGTAGGCGATGGTGTCAGCATCCCGGGGGGAAAATTCCACGCGGCCTATGACAAATGGCGCCGTGAGAACCGGGTGCGCCCCTTCTCCGCGCGCGGAGACGAGCATGAGGACAAAACGGCCGGTGAATTCCCCGCCGAAGCCGGGGACGTTTTCACTCGCCGCGCCAAAGGCGACAAAGCGCCCGTCAGCGGAAACGGCAAGCCGCCCCCCCTGGTAACCGTCGTCGAGGACGACGCGCTCTTCGAGAGAGTCGACGTCGAGCGCGACGAGTGCGGTCTCGCGCCAGAAAAATATCTCGCGTGTCGCGTCGCAGCAGCACCCCCCTGCGGCGTAAATGGTGGCGGAGTCGGTCAGCTGCGTACTCTTGAAATCGTCGAGGCCGAGAGAATAGAAATTCTGGTGGCCCGAGCGGTCGGAGATATAGACGAGTTGAGAAGGGGCGGTTAGAAACGACGGAGTGTAAAGGTGCCCCGCGCGGGCGTCGCCGGTGGTGAGTTTTATGGTTTTGCGCCGGGCGCGCTCGTCGGTTATTTCGACGGGCTTACCCTTTACGGAGTCTCCCTTGGCCATCTTTTCTCCCTTTAGGGCGGATAAAGAACGGTTGGGCCGCTCTTATTATACCAGATAAGTCTAATTCGGCAGGAAAGACGGCAAGCAGAAGGAAAAACCCGCCTTGCTGTCGGCGTGTGCTATGCGACGGCCTTGAAGAAGGCGTAGGGGCGCGGGCGGACCTTAAGACGCCGGTTATACCGTCGAGCGCCTGTCGGGACAGTTACCGGACTCCGGCTTCACTCCTGGCCTTTGATTGGCGGCGCCGCGGCGGGCGCCGGGGCACTGTCCGTCGGCGCGAGCTGGGCAAAAATGCGGTGGGTGTTTCTGTCCGTTACGAACACCTCAGCCGAAAATTCTTTGTACCCGGGCGCTTTCACGACCACCCTGTGCTCTCCCGTCACCGCGCCAAAGCCGTGCGCCTCGCCGGGCGATGCCGTAACGGCATAAAGCCTCCCGTCGACGTAGATGCCGGCGTCGGCGACATCAACGGTTATGAAGAGGGTACCGACCAGCCCGGGGCCGGTGCGAACGTCACCCGCAGGGGCCGCGCGGCGGGCATGGGCGCCGGGAACAGGCTCAAGAGTCACGAGGAGGCGGTGCCTGTTGCCGGAAGCTATCCGGACATCGGCGTGGAAAGGCTTGTAACCGGGGCTGCGAACCTCCACGGAGTGCATGCCGGGTGCGACGCGAAAGTCCTGCGGACCCGTATCCATGACGGTAGCCCACAACTCGCCGTCGATAAGTATCTCGGCCCCCACCACATCGACAAGCAACTGAAGGTCTATGAGTTCCCGGGGCGCAAAGGGCATAGTGGACATATCGGAGCGCCGCGCGGCCGGGGCCGCACAGCCGACGAGAACCGCCAGGATCGCCGCACAGAGTGTGATTTTCGCGGACATGACCGCCTCCCTTCTCAATGACTCGAATCAGCCCGATAGCTTCTCTCATGGCATTTAGTGCCGCCGGGCGGGCGCGGGTTCCAGGATATTCCGGCCGTTTGGCACATTTGAGCAGTCAGCGGCGCCTGGAGCGACGGGAGTCATGTATCGGAATAAGGGGATTGCCCGGGCGATTGGCAGCGATAGTAACGCGGCAGAGAAACGGTGTCAAAAGAAAAAGGCCCGTCTGGTTTTCCAGACGGGCCCTAATGTAAAGCCCGGCGATGACCTACTCTCGCGCTAATGCACTACCATCGGCGCAGGATGCTTAACGACCGTGTTCGGAATGGGAACGGGTGTTTCCAGCCTGCTATAATCACCGGACAATTTTTCAAATGCATCTTCGATCGACAACTAATCTTTCCAGTGGCGTTACTTTTCCTGCTTGGCCGCTTCGGCCTTCTCGGCCAGAGTCTCCCCTGTCACATCGAGGGGGGCGGCGGGCGTCCGTTCGAGGTTTACCTCGAGGGTATTCTTCCCGCCTGCCTCTACTCCGATTTTCAAGGTCGCATCTTCGAAGCCGAACTTCTTGAGCGTCAGGGTGTGTTCTCCGCCCTTTACTACAAAGTCCTGCGCTTTTGCGGCCTTTTGAATCTGGCCGAAGAGAGCGCCGTCGATAAAGACCTCGGCTCCCTTGACGTTTACTGTCAGCGCCAGCACGCCGTTATCGGCGGAGGCGAGGGCAGCCGTTGTGCCGCCACTCTCGGTGGCGATGACGGTGCAACCGGCAAACGCCGCAACGACGAGCAGTGCTACAGAGGCCTTGACGAACATAGGCTTCTCCTTTCGGGGCCTTAGGGCCAAATTGCCACTTCCAAGCCACCCGCGCGCGCGGATGCGCACGTGGGAGATTGTATCATGGGAAAGCAGCGACGCACGTACAAAGAAAGGAATTAATGTGGTCAAGCCGATGGGCTGATTAGTACCGGTCAGCTGAAGACGTCGCCGTCCTTACACACCCGGCCTATCAACCTGGTGGTCTACCAGGAGCCTCATAGGGATGCCTAGTTTTGAAGTTGGCTTCACGCTTATATGCTTTCAGCGTTTATCCTGTCCGAACATAGCTACCCAGCGGTGCCGCTAGCGCGACAACTGGAACACCAGAGGTTCGTCCATCCCGGTCCTCTCGTACTAGGGA
>CALMGO010000266.1 GCA_937863625.1 uncultured bacterium | reverse complement strand
GGAGTTTCTCCTTGTAACGCCGCAGTTGATGCTCGAGTTTGTCTGCGACCGCATCGACCGTGCTGTACAGGTCAGCCGCCGTCGCCTTTGCCACCACCATGTCGCCTTTGACCAGGTGTGCCACAAACTCCACCTGGTGGTCTGATCCCTCAGCTGACACTATCGCCCTCAACGAATGAATCCGGTCAAAAAACTTCTGCAGTTTCTCCGCCTTCTTGCTGATGTATTCTTTCACAGCGGGAGTGACTTCCAGGTGACGCCCGATAACTTCAAGGTCCAAGGGACCCTCCTTTCGCATATACCCCGTTTGACCGCAGGCGTACTGTCCGACAAGCAGGAACCGCATGAATTCACCAAATAGTTTACATTCTCCCTTCCCAAAGTCAAGCCAGTACCGCTACTCGCCGCGCACATCCCCTATGAGAGTAAACTATGTAACCAACATGACTTCTGTCGCGGTCCACTGGCTTCGTCTCTGGCTTTCTTCATGTCGCGGGACTATACGCCTGCTTTGTGTCAAGCGTCCGCACAGGTTCGGCCTCATGCAGCCTGCGCCCGAAGAAAGCAGCCAGACCGCAGGCCGCCAGTACCGCAAGCAGCGGATGAAATGGTATTCGCATCCGAAGTTGAGACCAGTAGTACATGTGAACGACCGTTGTCGCCCCGAAAAGATACAGCGACAATGCCGCAAAAGGCCCGCGCCGGCGTCCCACGCACACTCCCACTGCCGCCAGCGTCGCGAGTATCGTAAAGAATCCCCCAAGCGCGATTTGCTGCCAGGTGCCTGCCTTGAGAGGATATGGCCGCCAGAGACCCCCCCCCTCGACCAACGCCACGTGCATCGCTCGCTCGAGGTCGCCCGCAACGAATCCGGAAGCCATCTTGTAGTTAAAGGCGTCCGCCTTCGTCTCGCTTATCCCCTCGGCCTCGCATTTGAGCCGCCCCTGCCACTCCCGCAGGCTCTCTCCCTCCCAGGCCTCCTGGTTCCCTGTCGCCACTTCGTCATAAAAGACCGCGTTGTACGCAAGCCTGTGGGTATAGCCGCCGTGTGTCGTTGTGACTATCCACGAGCCGAGAGCATTGTGGTTGCGATACGCCCAGCCGCCCGGCAGCACGGCGCAGAACACGAGAAATACCGCAGCGCAAAGCACCCTTCGTTTCGGCTGCGCCGCAAAGACCATGATCAAGAGCGCCCCCGGTATGAACACCAGAAACTCCGGTCGAGTCATCGCCGCCGCGCCCGCCGCCAGTCCCGCCACCGCGTATCTTAATGGCTTGGCGGCTCTGAGTGACCGCAGAAAAAGAGCCACCGTCGAAATCACCAGAAGCGTAAAAAAGGCTTCCGTCATGAACATGCCGCACACGGCTATCTGGTACGGGTCTATCGCGACAAAAACGGCCGCCGCCAGCGAAAACAGATCCCCCGCTATCGACCGCGCCAGAAGCGCCGCAATAAGCGCCACGGCCGCGCCCATCAGGCATTGAAGCGCTATGACCGACCAGTCGCTGCCCAGCGCCGTCCGTACAAGCGCGATGAAAACAGGATATCCCGGCGGCCTGAATGCGGTTGGAACGCCAGGCTCGATCGAGTAGCCCTGGCCCGTGGAAAGGTTCTGGCCGATTGCGAGGTAGTTGTCCGTATCGGGAGGAAGCCTGTCAAGCGTCGTGACTACAAACACCACCCTCAGCGCGATCGCCGCCACGAGTATCGCAAAGAGTTCCCAGTTGTGGCTGTGATTGCCGCTAACCCCCGGGTTTGTCATTTGGCCTTTACCCTGTAGTCCGACGCCTATTCCCAGATGGGTCGTATTCTACCGGCCAGTTGTTCGTAGGTCAAAGCTCCCCTGAGCGGCACCGGCAGGTATTTGCCCTCCGGCCCCTGAGAGTCCAGGATTATGTGCCGGCTGTTCGGCGTTTTGTACCCCTCCTCGCAGGGGGTGTGTCCGACTATGAAAAAGTCGGCGTCGAGGATATCGCGCAGCCGCTCCGCCGTCTCTTCCGAAAAATCCCTCCCCCACAAAAGAGCGTACGCCGAGCCGCCCTCCCGCAAGAAATCCGTCACGTCAAGGCTTCGCTTAAGCACCTCCGCGTCGAATCCCGAAAGCATCTTCCCCGAAGGCGTGCTGTGCGATACGAACACGCGGTTCATCGTCCTTGCCGCAAGCGGCAGCGCTTTCCACAATCTGTGAAGGTACGCCGTCATTTCCTCCGCGCGCTCGCCGTAACGCTCCGCCAACGACTCCTTGAAGAGTTCATTTATGATCACGGAGTTCTTCATCATGAGTCGCCCCGTGAATTCCGCCATTTCGTGGTTGCCCATGAGGATATGTACGCGCGTTGGAAACTTCGTCACCAGCGCCGCAGCTCTTTCGATGAGAATGCTCGACTCGTCAGCCGCTTCAGTCGTCTTCTTGCCGTGTACGAGTTCCTGCAGCAGAAGATGCCTCTGGCCGTGCCTTGCGAGGTCCGCCTCCTCGACCATTCTCTCGAATGAGGCCACTTGGCCGTGAAGGTCGCCGGTGACAACGAGTTCCTCCTCTTCTGGAAAGATGAGCTCATTGCCCCTGCGATAAGGGGATTCGCTGATTGCCGCCGCAGCGTGCTTTATGTGCGAAATGGCCGTCTCAACGGCCGAGGATGATATCACACCACCAGTTCCTTCAAAAACCTGTGATCAGGAGGCGCTACGTCGCGAAGGGCGGCTGCCAGCTCGTCCACGACCTCTGACATGCGCTGATATCGTTTCGACCGGCTCCGCCTCGAACATTTCTCCACGACACGCGAAAATTTCTCCGGAACCAGCGCGTTGTGGTCCCGTACAGTGGTCTTCATGAGACTCAGAGGATCGCTGCTCCCCATCGGGTTCGCGAGGCCTATGTTTTCCGGCACCACTTTTCCCGTCAACACTTTGTACATCGTTGCGCCGAGGTTATATATGTCCGTCCGCTCGTCAAGCGGCTTCTTGGTCGTTTGCTCGGGCGCCATGAATTCCGGTGTCCCCTGTACCCTGTCCTTGGTCGCGTTGCGCTTGCAGGCCACGCCGAAGTCTATCACCTTCACGTTGGCGTTGTCATCCACCAGTATGTTCTCAGGCTTGATGTCCGTATGCACAAAACCTATCTGATGCATGTATGAAAGCGCCTCGGCCACCTGCAGGAATACCCCTATCAGGTCGGGCATCGGAAATTTGCTCCGCTCAGAAAGCATCTTGCCGCCGAAGTACTCCATCACGATATCGAACTCTACCGTCTTGAAGAACCTCCGTGTCTTCTGGCAGGAATACATCTGGATGATATTGCGGTGGTCCAGAATCGATGCGATTTTGTATTCGTTGATCGCTTGCTTGACGAACCTCTCGTCCCCCGGCTGCGTCCACTTCACAACTTTGATGGCGTATGTCTTCCCGTCTTGTGTGCTTACGCCCTTGAAAATCGTGCTACCCGCGCCTGTCCCCGCCACGTGCACGTCGCTGAACCTGTGTAGAATCGGCTGCAATTCAGTCCCTTCCGTTTACCTGACACTTACAAAGATGACCGTCTCGTTGAATGTCGGACCGCGTCCGGCAGTCCTTAGTACCAGCGTCAGTCCCGCCGAAAACGCGAAGTATATATCATCTCCTCACGTTTATTAACACAAAAACCCGCAGCAATATGCCAAATAGATGCACTTCACCTGCCTAAACAACCAATAATCCCCGTTTATGCCCCTATGCACGGAAAAGTTCGCCCATTCTATCTCCAAGCACCCGCCCGGCGACAAAAAGACTCACGACAAGAAGCCCCATCCCCAGAACCCCCATTGCCGCTGCGAGGTTGTCTCCTCCCTGCAGGTTCATTGACAGGTCGTATATTACCTTCGTGATGGGGTAGAAGGACCTCTCGCTGGCAAGTATCATGCTGTCGGACACCTCCAGCATCGCGAAACTGAAGCACAGTATCATCCCCGCAAGGATATTGGCGAATACCAGCGGCACCGTCACCTTCCTCAGCGTGCGCCCGGGCGTCGCTCCGAGATTGGCGCTTGCCTCCTCCAGGCTCTCCGACACCTGCTGGAACCCCGCATATACGCTTCGCACCATAAAGGGCAGCCGCCTCACCGAGTAGCTCACCATCAGCAGAAACGTCGGATTTATAAAAGGGTCTATCGCCCTGAACCGACTGCTCCCCACAAACGCCGCCACGTATCCGAACGCCAGCACAAACCCCGGCAGCGCCAGCGGCAGCATCGCCACCGCGTCAAGCACCCCCTTCCCGAATACCTTCTTCCGCGCCAGCACGTACGCTATCCCCACTCCCAGCACCACGTCAAATGCCGTGCTTCCGGTGCTGTAGAGCAGCGAGTTCTTTATCCCTCCCAGCGTCTCCTCCCTGCTGAATATGTCTCTGTAATAATCAAACGTAAAAGCCGTCGGAAATGCCGTCAATACCCATTCCTTCGATATGCTCGTCAGCACCACCGACAGGTGCGGCAATATCGCCACCAGCGTCACCCCGCCGAAAAGCGCATACGCGGCGACCGTCCCCGCCTTCCCGAGCTTCACGCCTTCACTGCCTCTTGTATTCTTGCTCAACATGTAATACGTGCGCCGCGTCGTCAGCCTCTTTGAGATGAAAAACGCCGCCGCGCACACGGCGATCACCAGCACCACCATCGCAAAAGACGACGGGTTCTCGTTGACCGCTTTGGTGTCGAAGAAAATCTGGACGGGGATTACCTTCTTGAAATCGAAAATAAGCGGCGTCCCGAGGTCCGTAAACGCCCACACAAAGACTATTATCGACCCCGCGAAAAACCCCGGCAGCGTTAGCGGCATTGTCACCGTTCGCCATAGCCGCCACGCCGACGCCCCCAGGTTGGCGCCCGCCTCCTCAAGCCCGGGGTCAACGTTCGCCAGCGCCGCCGCCACGTTGAGGTACATGATCGGGTAGAGATGCAGTGTCGACAGGATGATGACTCCCAACATCCCGCTTCCCGTCAGGTCCACCAGCCCCATCGTGTCCGGCTCGACAATGTGCAGAAATGAAAGCACCTTGACCGCCAGTATGTCTACC
>CALMGO010000265.1 GCA_937863625.1 uncultured bacterium | reverse complement strand
AAGACCAGTTTACAATAGGGGAGTACGTCGAGATCGCCGGCAAGACGGGACGCGTTATTGAGATGTCAATGCGGATGGTGGTTGTCCGCGACAGTGAGGGCCGTCTGCACAATATCCCGTACCGCAATATAGTGCTTGTGACGAACTACTCGCGGACTGCCGTGCCTTTGATGGTTGACGTGTTCGTAGCCTCCGTGGACGCCACGAAACGAGCTGGCGAGGTCCTCCGGCAGGCAATTTCGACTCTGGCCGGCGAATTGCCAAACCTGATACTCAGATTTGAGATGATTGGCGCACAGAATCCAAGCACGCCTTTCGCTTTGGTTCGCGCGCGTGTCGAGTGCGTCCCGGAGAAGAAGGAATTTGTCCAGGGGGAACTCGGCCGGCACATAAAAAGGGCATTTTCCGCCGAATCCCTGTCAATTTCCGACGACAGGATACGTTTTTTCTCAACACGCGACTGAATCGCCCTGCAAAGGCGCGGTGGGCCGAGCTCACAGAACATGCCTTGTGACGCATTTTCAGGCATAGTGTCATACCAGTTGATTGTTAACGTATATTAGATTGTACGGGCGGCGTCTTATCATTCAGGGAAACCGGCTCCAGGGGAATCAAGATGACGGAGACTGCTGTAAGAGTGGAAATCCGAGACGACAGGGTTCCCGACGCCAAGGAAGCCTTGGCGCTTTTTGACAGGCTTAACTGGGCTAAAACGGCTCACAGAAATGCGGAGCGTTTTCAAGCCGCCATGGAGAGTTCATGGCCTCTTGTGACCGCATGGGAAGGGGCGCGCCTGGTGGGCATATGCCGGGTAATAGCGGACGGGCAGTACACGGCATACATATCAGACCTGGCTATTGACCCTGACTTCCAGGGAAAGGGCATTGGGGCCGAGGTCGTGGAGAGGGTGCTGCGGTTGCTGGAAGGGTATGATACGATTGCGCTCATTACGGGTGTGGACAAGTACGAGTTCTGGGAGAAGTTCGGGTTCACGAACTTCCCAGGCGCGATGATGCTGCGGCACTGGTAGGCCGGGCCTTTCAAAGCGAAACGCGCACCGGTGCTTTAACCTCGAGGTTCTCCACCTCGAAGTAGTCCGCGTGGCCGACGGAAAAGAGCCGTGCGACCATGTTAGAAGGAAACAAATCACACTTCGTGTTGAGGTCTTTCACATTGCCGTTGTAGAACCTGCGCGCAGCCTGTATCCTGTCCTCGGTGTCGACGAGCGACTGCTGAAGTCGCAGGAAACTCTCACTGGCTTTGAGGTCCGGGTATCTTTCACTGACGGCAAAGAGAGACTTCAGTGTGCCCACGAGTTGGTTCTCGTCGCGGGCCTGGCTTGCGGGCGAACCGTTGCTTGCTATCGCCTTGGCGCGTGCCTGCGTCACGGCATCGAAGACCGATTTCTCATGGGCGGCGTAGCCCTTGACGGTCTCGACAAGATTCGGAATGAGGTCGTAGCGGCGGCGAAGTTCGGTATCTATGTTTGCCCAGGAATTCTTGACGAGATTGGCAAGAGTTACGAAGGAATTGTAAGTCGCCGCCACAAACACCGCGACAATCACCACAAGGACTCCCAACACCGCGAAAAGACCGCCTAAGACCTCCATGACTCCTCCTTAGTGTCAGTGTTTTCAATACGTGTTACGGCCGCATCTGTGCTCATGATGAAGGCCTTCTCCGGGACGGAATTATCCCTTTGATCCCGGCGGAGAGGCGGTCGGATGTCCCGCGCCCAGAGCCAGGAGGAGTCCCGGACGGTGCGGCGCGTGTCAACTCCCGATCCTTCTTGAGGTAATGAGGCAACAGGCATGAGAATGCAGCGGCGTCGCTGATGAGGTGCTCTATCTCCTGGAGGGAAAGACGTTTGGAGTAGTTCATAAGCAGGTAGTTCCAACGCATCTCCAGCGTTATGCCCCGCCTTGCGAGAAAGAACTCCATGGCCCGCTGATTGAGGACGTCGTAGGCAAACTTCTTATCCTGGCATTTGACAAAAAATCTGTTGTTGAATTCCGCGTGGTCGAGGTCAATGTCATCAAATCCGATAAGTCCGGCCGCCTTGTCGAGAAAGCTTTCGGGACGCACAATCAGGCCTGTGAAAGCATAGGGAAGGTGCAGGGCACAAGCGCTCCGGTAGTATGTATGCGAGTTCTTGCCGCTACCGACGGTGTACTTGTAGTCGAAGTACCGGATATCGCCCCCGCCGAAGTCTCCTGCGATTATGTTGTATGCCCTCTTTGAGTGCCCCTGGCTGCACAGCCGCGTGTCCCCGTAGGCGGCCGGTATGCCAAACGCGTCGCGTTTGTAGAAGGTCAATCCAAGGCGATGCGCAAGGGCTATTAGAGCGTCCCGGCGGCGTTTCTCCCATATGAGAGCCCCAACGCCAACCGCCGCCACAAGAAGCGCGATAATAATGAACAGAATGGCGCCTGAAATATCGCCGGAGGCATGTATGGTGTATGTCATTCACTCTCCATAGGCAAAACGTCATCATAGCCGCCCGGTGGATAATACCTCCATCGGGGCTTCTCTATTCGGCATTCTGGTCGCGCTTTGGCCGCGAGCCTTCAGCGGGAGCCTCGTCTCCGCGTGTCATGGCGGCGGCGGGAGACGTATCTTCGAGCGGCGCGGAGGCCATTCTTGCGCGGTGGTGCGCCCATTGCCGGAGTTCGTCTATGTTCTCTTTCATCGTGACCGAGAGCGGCACTGTTTGCTTCATAGCCTTCATGATCGCGGCTGTCGTGATGTCTCTGTCCTGGGGGAAAACCTCGTACATCGCGGATATCACGCACTCCTCGATTTCCGCGCCGCTCATGCCGTGGGAAGCCTCCGCCAATGCGTCAACGTCGAAGTCGTCGGGCTTGCGATGGCGCTTAATCAGGTGAATCCTGAAGATGCTTTCGCGCTCCGGCTTCTGGGGGAGATCCACAAAAAACACCTCGTCAAATCTGCCCTTTCTGAAGAATTCCGGCGGTAGCGCCCATATCTCGTTGGCGGTTGCAAAGACAAAGACCGGCGCCTTTTTCTCCTGGAGCCACGTAAGAAACGTAGCAAAAACCCTCGCCGTCACGCCCGCGTCGACATGTCCGGTGCCTATGCCTCCGGAGAAACCCTTCTCGATTTCATCGAGCCAGAGAACCGCGGGGGCGAGGGACTCCGCTGTGCTTATGGCCTTGCGGATATTCTGCTCTGATGAGCCGATATAGGAGTTAAAAACGCTGCCGACGTCCAGGCGCAAGAGCGGCAGTTTCCATTCGGCGGCGGTAGCCTTGGCCGCGAGGCTCTTGCCGCAACCCTGCACTCCCAGGAGAAGAACCCCCTTCGGCTCAGGCAGCCCGAACGCACGAGCCTTTTCACTGAAGGCATAGGAACGGTTCTTGAGCCACAGTTTGAGTTCATCCAGGCCGCCGACATGGTCCATGGATTCGTCCAACTCAAAGTACTCGAGCATGCCGCTCTTTCTGATGATCTGCTTCTTCTCGTCGATGATTTTGGGCAGGTCGTCAACGTCGAGCCGCTTGTCCGAGACAAGCGCCTTGGCGAGGACGTTTTCCGCTTCGCTGGCGGTAAGGCCCAGGCACGACTTGACGACGCGTTCGAAGAGCGCGTCATCCATCTGCATTTCAAGACGAGGGTTACTCTTGACCGCGTCGAGAAAGTCACCAAGTATAACAGTCATCTCGGCCAGGTCCGGCAGACCGACGTCGATTACGTTGATGTCCTTCTCCAGCTCGACGGGAATCTTGAGCACAGGACTGAGGATTATGAGAGTCTTGTAGGACCGGCGAAGATGGTTGGCCACGTCGCGCAGTCTCCTGACCACGCGGTGGTCTTCAAGGAAGGAGTGGAGGTCCTTGAAAACGAATATCGCCTTTTCCGGGGAGGCCATGACCCTGTCGAGAGCAGGAATAACCTTCTGCCCCTCGTCGAGATTGAAGGACTCGTTGTCAAACCCCTCGGTACATGCCCACGTGTATATCTGCTTTCCGAGGCGGCGTGCGACATCCTTCAATGCTTCGTGAACCCGGCTCTCTTCCCACGACACCAGGTACAAAATGGGATATCGGGCCCTGATGCTGAGGCTGAGTTCCTCTTTCAACTTGTCAATACCCATCGTCCCTCCGCTAGATCTCAAGATAGAGGCGCTGTTCCGGTGGTTTCTGTCCGATAGCCGTGGAAAGCACGTAAAGGTTAATGCCGGCATTTACGGCCACGAAGGAGCCTTCAGGCGATACCTCCATTGCAAGTATGTCGTCCTCCATCTCGCGACGCCAAAGGACCCCGGAGTCGGTCGACCGTGCGGTCAGCAGTCTGCCGCGCGCTTCAATCGATATTATCTCGCGCGAGGGCGGCTGCGCCGCAAAATAACTCGCCTGGCTGCGTTTAAGGACCTTATTAGTCACTGTGCCGTGGGCGTTTGTTATGAAGGTGTCGCCTTCGCCGGTGAGGACTGCCAAGCCGGCTCGAGTCGGCTGGATAGAGGATATTTCCCCGGGAATCTCCACTGACCACGCAGCGTTGCCTTCGCTGTCGTAGGCATTTACGCGGGTCTCTGTCGCCGCGACAAACCCCTGCACGAGCGAGACGAGCGAGCGGACGGACGACGCCTCGGCGTCTGTGCAGCAAAGAAGTCCGCCGTTGGCGGTGTAAAACGCGAGCGTGCTGTCGGCAAGCGCGAGACAGACTGTGTGGTTCCCGTCTACGGCGATATCCACCACGTCGCTGGCGGTTTCGAGGTATTCGCTGCGGTCGAGAGTCTCATCGAAAAGCGACACTCCCCGGAAGAAATCCGCTACTGCAAAGAAGATGCCTCTTGGAGCTACGTCGAAATGTGTTGTCCACTCATTCTTAAGTGCCAGCCTTCGCTGCCTGTAACTTCGCAAGTCGACAGCCAGAAGTGCGTCGGATGACGCCGCAACCACGAGGTCGGTGGCGCGCGCCGCCTTGACCGTGGGCGCGCGGCCGTAGAGCTTCTCCCCCTGGCCTGCAGGCGCGCCTGACTTGTCATAAATACGAAGGCCACCCTCTATGTCGAGTAGCGCGACAAAGCGTGCCGAGGGTGTCACCGCAAGTAGACCGCCTCGCGAACCGCCAAGCGCCGAGAAGACTTTGGTCTTCCAGATTGTCTCAGGGCCGTCGAGTCCCTTCTCGACCCCCATGGTGGCAAACTCCAGGTAGTCCGATTGTACAATAGCGGATTCGCCGACCGAATATTTCTCTATCGAGCCGATGGTCGTCATTGCAGCAAGCGAGACCCCCTCTGCGTCGCATTCTATGTGGACTATTCCTGCGCCGATTGACTGTCTGAAAAGGATGTGGCCGTCGGCCTCAAAAATTATCAGGTCGTTCTTCTCGTTTACCACGAACACGCGGCTGCCGGAAGCATTAACCGCCACGCACTTGGGACCGTCGGGCACTTCGAAAAGCCCGTTTCCCCCTCCGTCAGGCCTCAGAGAGATTATCCCGTAGTAAGGCGAGGGGATAAGTATCGTGAGCGGGTCCTGCGAAAAGGCGGGGAGCCTCGTGTGGCAGTGATAGTCCTTTTGCCATTCGGATTTGTTCTTACCCGCATCAAATAGTACCTGGCCATATTGGCCTACCGCCAATAAGTTCGATCCATACGATACGAACCTGACGTAGTGGTAAGGGGCGCCCGGTGGACGAAAATCGATACGCCTCGTGTCGACGTCAAACATGCCGACGCGACCTGAACCGTCCGCGAACACGATCATGTCGCCGAAATAAGAGAGATCGAGAGAAGTCGGCTTGAGGACGGTCCTGGCCTCAAATGCGGTGTTGCCGCTGCGATCCATGACGAGAAGTGTGCCGCCCGGCGAAATGACCGCTATCCTGTGGGCGTCGCGATCAATCGCCGCGGCTGCAGGCATCCACGGTAGTTGCCGCGAGAGAAGCGTCGTTCCGGCAGGGTTGATAAGGTACAGCCCGGCGTCCTCGTCGACGGCGAGTATGTCGTTGCTTCGGGAGGCGGAGCGCATGATGGCCGCGGGCGCAGCGAAATGCCGCCTCCACGCCTGAGATACTCTTATGTGAGTCTTGGCCATCCAAATCTCCAGCAAGTCCCACTATAATTTAGCCGAACTCGCACGGTTTTTGAAGGGAGTATACAGGGAGAACAGTGAAAAGAAACATCCACCCCTTCTAAATATCGTCCGATAGCGTTAATACTT
>CALMGO010000264.1 GCA_937863625.1 uncultured bacterium | reverse complement strand
TGAGTGCCGGCTCGTCGGTCGTTATGTCCTTCACGCCGCGCCCGCCGCTTGGCGGCCACATCTCCGCCCGCACCTGCGTCAGCGCCGCCCTCGGCTCCCCATGCCTGCACAGTACGCACACGTCGTGAATCTCCCCGTCGATATATTCCTGCACCAGAGGCGCAGTATCCTCAAATACCGCGTCCGGCCGCTGCGGCCTCGGCTTGTATACTTCTGCAAATTCCTCCCGCGAATGCGCGTACCTCACCCCTATCGCGCCGGTTCCCCTGCGGTATTTCACCACGACCGGATACTCGATACGCCCGGAAAGGTCCTCCGCCTCCTCGATGCTCTGCGGACACCATGTCTTCGGCGCGCCGATTCCCAGTCGCTCGGCCAACTGCACCATTTCATACTTGTCGCGTGTGCGCACCGCCACGTCATACGCCGGTACCGGAACCGCGGTGTGCTTCTCGAATTCCCCCAGATGCTTCGATAGCGCCAGAGAAGTGTAGTCCGACATCGACAGTACGCAGTCGACTTTCACGCGAGAGAGATACTCCAGCATGAATGCAGCCCACTCTTCAAACTGCTTCGCAGGGCTCGGATATATGATTTTGTGAGCCGCATACCTCGAATAAAGCCCCTGTCCCCAGCGGTCCGCCCCTGCAGCCGTCACCTCGACGCCTCTCAGTCCCAGAGACCTTATCGCCGCAAGGGCCTTCTTGTCGTCCGCGTCGGTAACGAGAACTCTCATGCCCGGCCTCGCAGATTTGCATGAAGGATTGCTTCCCATTGCTATGATGTTATACTCGCCGCGTGACGCAGACAAGTCTTATGCCCCCTGCCCGCGTGGAAATGATGTGCTTCCGAAATGCCTTGCCCCTCGGACTTTGCCATACCCGCCCATCGTAGGGGCACAGCGTTGTGCCGTGCCCGCGCCTTTCGCTCACCCCTTGCCGTACCTGCGCTTGAGCTCCGCCAGTTCCGCCTCGACCTCGGCGGCTCTGTCCTCTGCCTTCGCTGGGGGTTCACACACTTGCGCCTGCACCGCGACGCTCTCTATCGCCGGCGGTTGCTCGGCGGCCTCGCTCTTGACTACCGCCTTTACATCACGCACGCTATCCGTGCGCTTCTGAAGCCTCCACCCCGCCTTCGCCAGCAGGAGATACACCGCCGCCACCGCCACGACCACGACAGCCGCGTCGAGCCCGACGAGAAATACTCCCTTCAGCAGCGGCTTGAGTAACAGCGTCACCGCAAACACCCCTGCGATGACGGCCGCGCCGAGGATAAAAGTGCGGACTCTCATCCCCATGGCGTCGCGGGATCCTTACGACCCCTTCACTTCCTTCTTGAGCGCGTCAAGGTCCTCGTCGAGTTGCGTGCCGCTCTCCCACCTTGTAAATTCATCCTCGGCGATCTTTTCCGCGCTCTCAACCTCCATCGTCGCCTCGGCTTCCGCCTCTATCTGCGCGACCTTGTCTTCCATCCTCTCAAATTCGCCGAATGCCGTCGGCTTCTTCCCGACGCCCGCGGTACTCTTCTGCACGACCGCCGTGCGCTGCCTCGCCGACAGCGACGTCTGTTTGCGTTTCGCCTCGGCGCATTTGGCCTCTATCGCCCTCACCTGCGTCTTCATTGCGTCGCTTGCCTCTCTGGCCGCCCCGAGCTCCGGGTCCAGCGCCGCCAGTATGCTCTCGCTCTCCTTCTTGAGTTCGAGAGCCCTTCGCGCCAGGTCGTCGCGGTCCTGCTTCACCGCCTCTACCGCGCGCGCCTGCCACTCGCTGATCTTCTTCTTGTGCGCGGCTATCTCTTTCTCAACGCGCTTCTCGTGAGCGATAGTCTTCACGAGTTCGCCCTTGCTCCTCGCGACCGCGTCCTCCATCTCTCGGACCAGTTGCTTCATCATCTTTTCCGGGTCTTCCATCTTGTCCAGCATATCGTTTATGTTTGCCGTCAGAATGTCGCCCACTCTTGCAAAAAAGCCCATCTTAGTCCTCCTTATCTTCCTTCTTCTTAGCAGGGGCGGCGCCCTTCTTCTGCAGCCCCGGAAGCATGGATGCAAGGTTCTTGAGGTCCACTCCGCTCAGCGCCTCCACCATCGGCGGCACCTGCGCTATTATGTCTATCACGTCCTTGGTTATCTTCGACGATCCTGCGCCTCCCTCGCCGCCGTTATTAATCACCACTATCTTGTCCATCTTGGCAAGCGGCGCGCTTATCGCCGCCGCTATCTCCGGCAGTTTATCCAGAAGTATCTGCACCAGAGCCGCCTCGTTGTACGACTGCCACGCTTCGGCCTTCTTGGTCATCGCCTGCGCCTCGGAAAATCCCTGCTCCTTGATGACCGCCGCCGCCGCAAGACCCTGTGCCTTGGCCGCCTCTGCGTCCGCGATGCCCTGCCTCTCTCTTACTTCCGCCGCTGCAAAGCCTTCGGCCTTCTTCGCGTCCGCGCGGCCCGTTGCTTCCGTCTGCAGTTTGAACTGTTCCGCCTCGGCTATCGCCCTCACGCGGTACTTCTCTGCGTCGGCTATGCGCTCGACGGTTGCCTCCAGTTCGCGCGCCTTGCGTTCGACTTCCTTCTTCTGGACTTCGATCTGCATTTCCTTCGCGACGACCTCGACCTGCACCTCTTCGCGCCGGACCTGCTGATTCGTCTTGTACTTCTGCAGGTCGTACGCGAGGTCGCTTTCGGCCTTTCTCTGGTTGACCGACGCCTGGTAGTCGGCAGCCTTCATCTCGTAGTTCCGCTTCGACTCGGCTATCTTCTCCTCGGCGAGGTAGCTCGCGCCCTGCGCCGCCTGGTTGGCCTGCGCGCTCTTTATCGTGCTGTCGCGGTGCGCCTCCGCCTGCGCTATTGTCGCGTCCCTCTGCACCTCCGCTATCCGCGGCTTGCCCAATGCTTCGAGATACCCGACCGGATCGCCTATTTCCTTTATCGTAAACGACACGATGCTCAAACCCATGTTCGCCATGTCGCCCGTCGCCACGTCCTGCACCCTCTGCGCAAACGCATCGCGGTTCTTGTATATGTCCTCCACCGTCATCATGCCCACGATCGCCCTCAGATGCCCCTCCAGCGTTTCGAGTGCTATGCGGTGGATTTCCTGCCGCCCCTTGCTAAGAAACTGCTCCGCCGCCGTCGATATGCTCACGTCGTCGCCGCGCACCTTCACCTGCGCCACGCCGTTTACCGTCACCGGCACGCCCTGCACCGTGTACACGCTCTCGCATCTCGGCTCCAGCGTCAAAAGTTCCAGCGACAGGATGTCATACCGCTCGATGACCGGCCACACAAACGTGCCGCCGCCCTGCACCATGCGAAATCCCACCCGTCGCGCCATTCCGTCGAGGTCTACAAACCTCCTCTTGCGGCCCGACACTATCAGGACTTCGTTTGGCCCCACTTTGATGTAGCGGCTCGCCCAGATGCTGACAAAGAGAAACACTACGAAAAGTACCGCCGCTACTATCCCAATCACCAGTGGCATCATGTCCTTCCCCCTATTCTCCTTTGCGTGATGTCATCCATCACTGCCAATACTCCGTTCATGCCGATTCTATTCGCACCTGTTGTTCACAATTCTCCCGCAGCGCTCCTGTGCACATGGAAAACATTGCCCGCCTTGCGCGATATCACGACCTTCGTCCCGCGCACCAGCGTCTCTTTTTCCTCGCTGCGCGCCGCCGCGTTAAACCTCCTCCCGCCAAGTACGTACGCGACCTCCCCCACTCCCCCGACGGGTATCGCCGTTATCACTTCCGCCTCGTGCCCGATAGTCAGTCGCTCCGACACGCCGCTTGTGCTCTGAGTCGCGCCAAAAACTTTGTAGAAAACGTAAAATACCGCTCCAGCTATCACAAATCCCGACGCCGCCGCCACCGGAAAACTCACGAGCCCCGGCAGCCCCGCT
>CALMGO010000263.1 GCA_937863625.1 uncultured bacterium | reverse complement strand
GGGATGTACACGGTGCGAGCCATGGTGAATTTCCCGCTTGCGAGGCGGCCGGTGAATCCTGCGCTTATTCATGCATACGGCGCTGTCAAACTGGCGGCGGCAAGAACGAATCGCGAACTCGGGCTTCTCGGCGGCGCGAAGGGCGATGCAATCGAGGCTGCGGCGCTGGAGATGATGGAGGGGCGGCTTGACGGGCACGTTGTTGTCGACGCGCTGCAGGGCGGCGCGGGGACGTCGACCAATATGAACGTAAATGAGGTGATTGCCAACAGGGCTCTTGAGATACTGGGCAAAGCTCTCGGCGATTATGAAACGATAAGCCCGCTTGAAGACGTAAACCTCCACCAATCGACAAACGACACGTATCCTACGGCGCTCAAAGTGGCGGCGATCCGGGGGTTGAGAAATCTCGAACGCGAGGTAGTGGGGCTTCTGGAGGCATTTCAGCAGAAGGAGAAGCAGTTTGCACACGTAGTGAAGGTGGGCCGCACGGAAATGCAGGACGCGGTCCTGATTACTCTCGGTCGGGAGATGGGGGCATACGCTGAGGC
Organism: uncultured bacterium; assembly: GCA_937863625.1. Classification (GTDB taxonomy): domain Bacteria; phylum Planctomycetota; class DG-23; order SLPQ01; family SLPQ01; genus CALMGO01. The sequence goes on along the minus strand of CALMGO010000263.1, from coordinate 1,067 downwards.
GTTTGCGCGCGACCGATGGCGCATATACAAGTGCGAGGAAAGGCTGCGGGTGGTGAACCTCGGCGGCACGGCGATAGGGACGGGTCTTGCGGCGCCGAGGCGATATATATTTCGAGTCGTAGAACATTTGAGAGAGATAACCGGCCTCGGGCTTGCGCGCGCGGACAATCTGGTGGAGGCGACACAGAACGCGGACGTATTTGTGGAGGTGAGCGGGATACTCAAGGCCTCGGCGGCTAATCTCGCGAAAGTGTCGGGCGACCTGAGGCTGCTGTCAAGCGGGCCTGACGCAGGGCTCGGGGAGATACGGCTTCCGGCGCGGCAGGCGGGGTCGTCGATAATGCCCGGCAAGGTGAACCCTGTCATACCGGAGGCGGTAACGCAGGCGGCGCTTGTCGTGATAGGCAACGATGCGGTCATAACGAACGCTGTGGCAATGGGCAACCTGGAACTAAACGCCTTCTTGCCGGTCATCGCCGACGCGCTGCTGGGGAGTATAGACCTTTTGGCCAACGCATGCTATACACTTCGCACACACTGCGTAGAGGGCATCGAGGCAGACGAGGAGCGCTGCCGGAAGAACGTGGAGAACTCCACCGCCACCGTTACAGCGCTTGTAGAAAGAATCGGCTACAAGGCGGCCGAGAGGATAGCGGCTGAAGCGCGATCCCGGGGGAAAAGTATTCGCGAAATAGCGACGGACGGCGGGTTTGTCACGAAGAAGGAGTTTGACGAGCTTACCGCGAGCGAATCCGTTCTTCGCCTTGGTTTCGCGGGCGGTGAAAAGGAAGCGAAACGCGACGCGGACGCTATGTCGGAGTGATTTCGGACGCTCAGACGGAGGGAGTCATGGGGGATTTCAATCTGCGCACAGCACGGGCAGGCGACCTCGATGCCATAAACGCCATTTATAACTACTACGTCGAGCATTCGACGTGCACGTACGAGATTACGGCTGTCGGGGCGGCGACGCGAAAGAAGTGGTATGAGGAGCGCGGGGCGGAGCATCCGGTCATAGTCGCCGAAGCGGACGGCGAGGTCATCGGGTGGGGTGCGCTTTCGGCCTA
>CALMGO010000262.1 GCA_937863625.1 uncultured bacterium | reverse complement strand
TTTCCATACCTGGCGAAGCAACTAGAGGTGATAGGCCCGGAGGTGATAGTGGCGCTTGGCGGCGTGGCGGCTCACACCCTTCTCGATACAAACACGCCTATTGGGAAGCTGAGGGGGCAATTTCACCAGTACGGCGAGGTCAGAGTAATGCCGACGTATCACCCTGCGTATCTATTGCGCAATCCGGGCGAGAAGCGCAAAGTGTACGAGGATATGCTGTTAGTGCGAGACGCTTTGGGGATAAGGGCGCCGGAGCAGGAGTAGAACGGCGGAAAACTTTGACACGAAGGGCCCGCTAGGGGATAATAGCTTTTTCAGGCGTCAAGTCGGCGCCGCCAGTGACAGGCACGTTTCTTCCGAGGTTGGAAGATAGACAATAAAAGTAACAACAAGGCGGGGTTGCTCGAACAGGGATGGTCTAAGGTAAGGCGATTCCTGCTTGTGAAATTCCGCGGGAAGTACGTTAAGGAGCGTCTGACGCTTCGCGCGGGCGAGTGCGGGCGGTGCACGCTCTGTTGCAAGGTATTCTTCCGGTGTCCATTTCTCGTCGACAACAAGTGTCGGATTTACGGCGTTCGCTTCGAACAATGCAAGGCATTTCCCATAGACAGGGAAGACCTCGATCTCGTGACTCGGATGGGGGGAAAGTGCGGGTTTTCCTTTGGGGGCGATGACGAGTGAGGATACCGCTGGCTCGCTGGGGCCTTGGCGTAATCGCTGTTGTAGCAACCGGTTGTGTGTTATTGGGAGCGCTGGTATGGCATCTGGCAGGTTGGTATGCGCTTTTGTGCGCGACACCGGCGGTCTTTACGCTGTATTTCTTTCGCGATCCGGAGCGCACCGCTGACGAGGCGGACGCGAAAGCAGTGCTGTCCCCGGCCGATGGCAAGGTGGTGGCCGTAGTGGAAGAGGAACTTCCTGACGGAAGGCGCGGGACAACTATTGACATATTCCTTTCGATCTTTGACGTGCACCTCAACCGGGCGCCTGTTGCCGGAACAGTAACGGCAACGCGTTACAAAAAGGGTTCGTTTCTTAATGCGCTGAGGGCCGAGGCGGGAGAAGCCAATGAGAGCAATGCGATTACGCTCTCTACCGCGTACGGAGAGATAGAGGTAAAACAGATAGCCGGGGTAATCGCGCGCCGGATAGTCTGCGCAGTGCGCGAGGGGCAGACGCTGGGCGCGGGAGAGCGGCTGGGGATGATACGGTTTGGGAGCAGGACGAAGTTATTTGTCCCGGCGGAGTCGGGATTTGAGCCATCGGTGTGCGCAGGAGAACGCGTATTGGCGGGCAAGAGTGTCCTGGGGCATGTGAAATGAAAAAGATTCCTGTATGGCCGACGCTGGCGACGCTGGGAAACCTCCTGTGCGGATTCAGCGCCATGGCGGCGGCGGAAGGCGGGAATTTTGAGCGCGCGGCGTGGCTGATCGTGGTGGCGATGCTCTTTGACGCGGCGGACGGGCGGCTCGCTCGGTTAACGCGGACGGCGACTGAATTTGGCGGACAACTCGACAGTTTGGCGGACATGATATCCTTCGGGGCGGCGCCGGCGTTTTTAACGCACTACTACGTGGTAAGCCGCGTGCCGGGGTTTTCAGGCAAGCTTGCGTGGTCAGCGGCAGGGCTTTTTGTCGTGTGCGCGGCGATGAGGCTGGCGCGGTTCAACGTGGAGAACACGACGGACTCGTCAAGCCACAGGAGCTTCAAGGGACTGCCCTCCCCTGCCGCGGCCGGGCTTCTGGCGACATCGGTGATACTGCTCGAAGACATCGGGACGACGGCGCCGGCATTCGTAATAGGGCTACTGCCCGTGGTGGCGATCATAGCGGCCGTTTTGATGGTGACGAGACTAAGGTATCCACATCTACTGAGCCAGCTTGACCTCGGCGAAAAGCCTTTTTCCTTTCTGCTTCTGGTTATTTTCCTCGGTATGCTCGTGGCGTTTGCGCATGAGATCGGGCTATTCATACTCTTTGCCGTATACGCGGCTTCGGGGCCGATAGGCCTGACAATAGACCAGGTGCTCGAAAGGCTTGCGGCTGCTTCGGACAGCGAGGACAGCCTGTTTTAGGCGTGGCGCGGTCCGCACAGCACGCAGTAATCGTCGGCACTCTTTTCTCACAGGAGCACTAATGTGAACTACTCAATCAGTCTGTACGCGTTTGACCCCCTCTTGCGCTCAGGAGAGATGACAAAAAAAGCCGCTATGCGTTTTGCGCGGTCGGCGGGATTCAACGGCTTTGAAATGCTGGACCTTTACTGGAGCGAAGGCGAAGGCCGCGAAAAACAAGCCGACAAGGTGGCGGCCGACGCTGCTGCAGAGGCGATTGAGATATCCTGCTACACGGTACACAACAACCTTGCGATTTTCGACGAGGGGCAATGGCGCGCACTCGTCGACAGAATGCTTTCGGACGTGGATCTGGCGGTGAGACTGGGCGTAAAGACGATGCGGGTGGAGTCGGCGCATCAACCCAAGGCGCCTCATGACAAGAAGACCTTTGAGGAGTGCCTTGCGCCGGTGGCCAAGGGGCTCAAGGAAGTGGCAAGGCGCGCTCGCACAGCAGGGATAAAGGTGGGGCTCGAGAACCACGGCAGATTCATAG
>CALMGO010000261.1 GCA_937863625.1 uncultured bacterium | reverse complement strand
TACTAATGCTGAAGTTCCGGGTGTCGGTCACTGTGGCGCTGGCGTTGCTTGTGCTGTCTGTCTCCACAGCCACCGCACAACTCCGTGAGGGGGCCAAATATACCACCCTTCCGAGTCTCTGGGAGGATGAAGTAAAAACCCGCGACCTAGCAAATTGGGCAAAAAAAGCATACCTGGATCCCGTCACAACACTCCAGGAACAGCCCAAGGAATTCCTCGCTTTTCTCGACAAACGCGACTGGGACCTCAAGACCCTCCTCCCGCAAAATGCCACCTCGCTCAGAAACGAGCTCGGCATCAAAATCGCCGAAAAGGCCATATATGACCCCTTCTTCCTCCTGGTCGTAGACTTGGCGAGAACGCAGAGCACCGAGCGGATGTTGCTCGCCCAGACCACAGCATTGCTGGATAATGTCGTGAAGACTTACCTCAACGACTACCCCGCCATCGCCCCGGACAGTCGCCAGGCCCTCCTCGACAGGCTTGACGGCGCCCCCGATGAAATAAAATATCTCGCCATTGACGGCCTTGCCCTCCTCAAAAACGACGAAGGTTCCACCGCCGTAACTGTCGCAATCGTCAAGGAACTCTCCGCGGACAACGAGCCTCTCGTCGAGGCCGCCGCGCGCGCCCTCGCTCAGCTCGGAGACAGATCAGCCGTCGCGCCTCTCATGGAAAGATTCCTGACCCTGCCTGTGGACGAGAAATCGGGACTGGAAGATAAAGATGATTCCGGGCCCGCTGACATGCAGATCAATAAGGCCCGGTTTCAGATCGCGCTTTCGGTCAGCGCGCTTACCGGCATCGACTGGACGTTTTCCTCAAGTGACAGAAAGTCTGTCGTCGTTGAGAAATACGATAACCTCGCTAAGTGGTGGCAAGAGAGCAAAGGCCAGTACGAGTAACTGTCGCTCACTCCTCACGGCCCGCAAGCCCACGGATAGGTACGGATTCCTATGGATACAACTGCGATAGAACTTATTGACGCCCAAGGTGTCTCCTTCCGCGAACTCAATAACCGCATCCGCCAGGCTCTCGCCCGCGGAGTCTCCTCCGTCCGGCTCGCCAACGTAAACGGACAGCGGTATATATGCTGCGGGTTCTCCGTCGATCGCCCCGTCGAGGTCGAAATCAGGGGTATCCCGGGAAATGACCTCGCCGCCTTCATGAACGCCCCCATCACCATCCGCGTCAGGGGCAACGCCCAGGACGGCGTCGCCAACACCATGAACGACGGCAAGATACTCATCCACGGCAACGCCGGAGACGTCCTTGGCTATTCCATGCGCGGCGGCAGGCTCTTCATCCGCGGAAACGCCGGCTACCGCGTCGGCATCCACGTCAAGGCCTATAAAGACCGCGCCGCCACCATCGTCGTCGGCGGCACCGCACAGGATTTCTTCGGTGAATACATGGCCGGCGGCGTCATGGCCATTCTCGGACTCGGACGTAAAGAAGGCGAACCCATCATCGGAAATTTCCTCGCCACCGGCATGCACGGCGGCAAAATCTATATCCGCGAACACATCGACCCCCGTATCCTCGGAAAAGAAGTCTCCATATTTGAACTCGACGACTCCGACTGGGCCGAACTCAAAGCCCTCATTGACGAGTTCGCCGCCGACTTCTCCGAAGACCTCTCCGCTCTCAAAAAAGAGGAATTCATAAAGCTCGAACCCGTATCCGCCCGCCCCTATGGCAGGCTCTACGCCTATTAGAGACTTCTCGCCCACCGTCATGCAGGGCGCGGCTCCTGTCCCCCCGGAGTTGGCGCAGCAGGACCCCCGGTCGGCAAGCCCTTCCCCCGTCACGTCGCAAAGGTAACGGCGTCATCTCGCCACCCCTGCGCACCCTCCCGCCGGCCCTCTGGGCGTCGTTGACACTGAGGGGGCGCGCGTTTATCATAACTTTGGAAGCGTGTGAGGGGCGTTTTCCGCAGGAGGGATATCCGAAATGGCGAAACTCAGAGGCAAGGCCCTTGTCGCGCAGTCCGGCGGCCCAACGACAGTCATAAATTCATCGATGTGCGGCGTCATTCAGGAGGCGCTTCGCTCCGGCGAAATCGACGCCGTCTACGGCGCGCACAACGGCATCCTCGGCGTGCTCCAGGAGGACCTCTTCGACATCACCAAAGAGAGCTGGAAGACGATCGAAGGCCTCAAACGCACCCCCTCGGCCGCGGCCGGCAGCTGTCGCTACAAACTCAAAAGCCTCGAAGAGAGCCGCCGCGATTACCAGCGCATCATCGACGTATTCATGGCTCACGACATACGGTATTTCTTCTATATCGGCGGCAACGATTCCATGGACACCGCCGACAAGATCGCCCTTCTGGCCGCCGAAGACCAGTATGAACTGCGCGTCATGGGCGTCCCCAAAACCATCGACAACGACCTCGCCGAAACCGACCACACCCCCGGCTACGGCAGCGAGGTAAAATACCTCGCCACCACCGTCATGGAGTCCGGACGCGACACAGAGGCGCTCTCCACCTTTGACGCCGCCACTGTCATCGAGGCCATGGGCCGAAATGCCGGCTGGATCGCCGCCGGCGCCGCGACGGCCGCGCGCACCGACCAGGACGCGCCCCATCTCGTGTACGTCCCGGAGATCCCGTTTTCGATAGAGCGGTTTGTAAACGACGTCCGCGAAACTCACAAGCGCCTCGGCCGCGTCGTAGTGCTCGCCGCCGAAGGCATAAAGGACGGCAGAGGCAATTACATCACTACCCAGACCGGCCAACTCGCAAAAGACTCCTTCGGCCATGTCCAGCTTGGCGGCGTCGCCGAGACCTTGAAGGCCGTCATCGAAAAAGAGGTCGGCATCAAGTGCCGCTACAACAAGCCCGGCACCGCGCAACGAAACGCCATGCATTTCGCCAGCCTCACCGACGTAAATGAGGCATACATGGTCGGAGCCCAGGCCGTCAAAGACGCTCTCGCAGGCGGATCCGGA
>CALMGO010000260.1 GCA_937863625.1 uncultured bacterium | reverse complement strand
GAAGATAACATCACCGATGCGGGAGCGAATATCGGACTTGGTGATATCGATCATCGCGAGGGCCTTATCGACGCTGGGGGCGGATGCGCGGATACGAATCTTGATGATAGTGTCCTCCGCGGTATCGCCGACGGAAGGGTTGCGGCCGGGGGCCATGAGGTCCTTTATGGCCTCGGTGATATCCGACTCGCCCCTGCCGAAGCAATTTATCGTGCGGGTGATGAGGACTGAGCCGGAGAGGGTCTCGATGCGTGGAAGGACGGAGTCGTTCCACATGCGTTTCATCTCGGAGGGGACGCCGGGGAGTATGTAGAAGGTGCAGCGGCCAATGGTGACGGCGAAACCGGGCGCAGTGCCGGTGGGGTTGGGGATAATGACGGAGCCCTCGGGGAAATCGGCCTGGACGGCGTTTGAGGGCTTCATCTGACGGCCCCAGGAGCGAAAGAGCGACTCGATGTATTCGAGGGAAGCCGCATCGCGGACGAGCGGGACGCCTGCGGCGCGGGCGACTGCCTGTCTCGTGATGTCGTCGGGGGTAGGGCCGATGCCGCCTGTGAGGACGACTATATCAACAGAGTCGGCGGCACTTTTGAGGACGGCAATGAGCGCGTCCTCATCGTCGGCGACGGTCGCGTGGAGGACGGTCTCAATGCCGACGCGCGCGAGGTCCGCTGCGAGCCACGCGGAGTTGGTATTGAGGCGTTCGCCGAGAGTAAGCTCGGTGCCGACGCAGATTATCTCGGCTTTCATTTCCCCTTTTTCTGGCGGGCCTCGCCCCTCATCGGAAGTGACCATATCTTTATGAAGCCTTCGGCGGCGGTATGGTCAAACTTGTCCTCGGGGCTGTAGGTCGCGAGCTTCATGTCGTAAAGGGCGTGCGGCGACTTGCGGCCGGTGACGACGGCTGAACCCTTGTAGAGTTTGACACGGACGGAACCGGTGGAGACCTCATGCGCCTTGTCAAAGAAGGCGTCGATATTCTCGCGAAGCGAGGTGAACCACTGGCCGTCGTAGATGAGGCGCGCGTAACGCTCGCTCAAGATGCCGGTGAAGTGCATGACGTCGCGGCTCCAGACGAGGGCCTCGATGGCGCGGAGCGACTTGTGGAGAATCGTCGCTGCGGGGGCCTCGTAGACCTCGCGGCTCTTGATGCCGACAAGGCGGTTCTCGACCTGGTCATAGCGGCCGACGCCGTGCTTGCCGCCGATGGTATTGAGCGCGGAGATGATTTCAAGCGCAGACATTGCCTTGCCATTCAGCGACGAGGGGACACCCTTTGTAAAACCGACCTCGATCTCTTCGGGCGTGTCGGGCGCGTCTTCGGGCCGGGTGGTCCAGAGATATGCGTGCTCGGGAGGGGCGTTCCAGGGGTCCTCGAGGACGCCGCACTCTATTGATATGCCCCAGATATTGTGGTCGTAGGAATAGGGTTTTTCCCGGGTGATGGGGATATTGATGCCGTGCTTCTCGGCGTATTCGATTTCCTCGTCGCGGGATTTCAGATTCCACTCGCGAAGGGGCGCGACGACCTTGAGGTCGGGGGCGAGTGCGAAGACGGAAGACTCGATGCGGACCTGGTCGTTACCCTTACCCGTGCAGCCGTGGGATACGAACTGGCAGCCTTCTTTGCGGGCGACATTAACGAGCTCGGCGGCGATGAGCGGGCGGCCGAGGGCGGTGGCGAGGGGGTAGCCTTCCTCGTATGTGGCGGCGGCCTTCAAGGCGCGAAGGATGTATTCATTAACGAATTTCTCGCGCAGGTCGGACACGTGCGCGGAGACCGCGCCGACTTCGAGCGCGCGCTCGGCTATGGGGGTGAGTTCGTCACCCTGGCCGAGGTCGGCCGAGAAGGTGACGACGTCCATGCCCTTTTCGGCCTTTAGCCAGTAGACCGCAACGGAGGCGTCGAGACCGCCGGAATACGCGAGAACAACCTTTGCCATCGTAACGCCCCTTATAGAAAAGCCGACAAAATGTGAAATCCACAAGAGTTTTGCAGGGATATATTGTGACAAAAGGGGGCGGGAATTACAAGAGGGGCCGGGAGGGGCGGCGTGAGCGGCCTTATGCCCCCTCTTTTAGCGCGTTTGCCACTTCTTGCGCCAGCACCTCGCGCAGGAACGGTTTTTGTATGAACGCGAGGACTCCGGCAGCGAGGATGGCTTGCGCCTCGCCGTTAAGGCTGTATCCGGAGGAGAGAATTGCGCGGATTTTCGGGTTGACCCGGCGCATGGCCAGGAAGAGGTCCTTGCCGGCCAGTTTCGGCATCACCATGTCGAGGATTACCAGATCGATGTCGCGCCAACCGCTCCGGTAGATCTCGATCGCTTCGACGGGATCGCTGCATCCCTTAACTTCATATCCCAGGTCAGTCAGCAGTGCCCGAGCCACATCGAGGATAAGCACTTCGTCGTCCACGAGCAGTATCCGACCATGACACTTCTCGGGGGGCGCCGGCCTCGTCGGGGTTGGCAGGACGGCTTTGGACGCGACCGGCATCGGGAGACGGACGCGGAATGTGCTTCCGCGGCCGGGCTTACTGTAGACGTGAACCGTGCCGCCGTGGTTTCTCACAGTGCCGTAAACCGCAGCCAGGCCGAGGCCTGTGCCCTGGCCCGGCGGCTTGGTGGTGAAGAATGGTTCGAAGATGCGCTTCTGTGTCTGCGCGTCCATTCCCACGCCGGAGTCCGTAACGCTCACTACAAGGTAACGGCCCGCCTCCAGTTCCTCTGCAGGCGAGGGAGTGTCCAGGGTCTCAATGGCCGTTGTAAATATGAGTTCTCCACCGTTCGGCATGGCGTCTCGCGAGTTAAGGGCGAGATTCAGAAGGGAGTTTTGAAACTGCGAGGCATCACCGATCACAACGGCGGGCTCGGGCTCCAGGTTCAGCCGTATGGAGATGCGCTTATCGATGCTGTGCTTCAGGATCTCGACGACCTCGCGGATGATCGCGTTCATATCCACCGGGACGGAAATGTATTTGCCATGGCGCGCGAACGCGAGCATTTGCCTGGTCAGGTCCGCAGAGCGACGGGCGGCGGTGCGAATAGTCTCGGCGTAGTGTTTGAGCGAGGGGTCAGTCAGCTTGCATTCGAGGAGTTCGGCATATCCGAGGATGCCGGCAAGCTGGTTATTAAAGTCATGGGCGACACCTCCTGCGAGCTGGCCGATCGCTTCCATTTTCTCGCGCTGGCGCAGCCGCTCCTCCAGCAACGTCTGGGCCGTCACGTCGTAGGCGGTGCCGCGGGTGCCGACGACCGCGTCATCTTCGTTCCGCACAAACTTGGAATTGAAGACGAGGTGAATCTCCCGGCCATCCTTAGCGCGGTGGACGGTCTTGTACCCTGTTGCCGCGCCTCCCTCCAACAGGCGGGCAAACTCCGCCCGGTCGCGCGCGGCGTTTTCGGAATCCTGAAAATCCGTGAACGGGTGATTGAGCATTTCCTCAAGCCGGTAGCCGAAGACGGATTCCCAAGCGGGATTGAGATAGATGTAGCGCCCCTCGGCATCGCACTGCCAGATTAGATCCTGCGCTGTTTCCACGATGTCCTGATAGAGCGCTCGCGACTCATGCAAGGCCGATTCGGCGTGTTGGCGCGAAATGATGTTGAGCGTCAGGGCTATCACAAGGCTTGCCAAGAGCGTCATGACGGTGATGACGCCCCAGACCAGGGTCTTGTATTGTTCATAGAAAGTCGGAGCCGGCCTGTTGAGAATCATGCTGTTTGCGGGGAGCCGTGATTCGCCTATGCCGAAGCGGACCAATTGGGTGTAATTGAAGATATAGGGATTGATGCTTCTGGTGCGGATCGGTATATCGGCGGCCGGTTCTCCATCGAGTACGCGGAGCGCGTATTCGGCTGCGGCCTGCCCATGCGGATAGCCGATAGCGATTCGACCTCCGAAGGCGCCGTTCTGCACCCAGGTGCGGTCCATGGCCATAATGGGGACCTGGGCGACCGCGGCGACGCGCGCGGAGACGTCGCCGACTGAGATAAACGTGTCGTCCTTGTCCTTGTTCCAGACGGCGGCGAGAAGGATCGAATCGCCCCGGATTTCGGCGACACGCCGGATCATTTCCTCGGTGGTGAGTTCCTTGCCGAGCAGAAAGGAAACATGGACGCCGGGTCTGCCTTCGGTCGCATCCTCGAGAATAGGCATCCATGTCTGGATGGTGGATTCCGCGCCGGCGACGACATGGATGTTTTTCGTATGCGGGAACAGTTTGAGCGCGAGGTCGATCGAATCCTTAGGATCGAGGGTTTCGATCACACCGGTCAGATTTTCGTTTCGGGAACGGATATCCTCCGGCACGAATCGACTTAGGCCGCAGAAGACGAGGGGGACGCCGGCAAAGTCCGGCATCTCGCGCACGAAGTTGTAAGCATTGTCGTCGGAGGTGATGATCACGTCGAAGCGCATGTTCTTGTATTTGAGCGCGAAAAGATTTCTCAATTCCTTGAGATAGCTTTCGGTTTCGAGGCGTTTGGTGTCGAGATATTCGACATGGATGTTTTCGATCGGCACTTTTGCCTGAAGCGTATCAACGGCGCCGCTGACAATATCGTCGCTCCAGCGGTAACCCTTGTGATAAGAATTCACGAAAAGCACCTGTTGAGCGTTGGTTTCCGCCGCCTGCAGAGATGACGCGAAAGACAGGAGGACACCCAGCAGCAAAAGCGCTGGAAAGAACGCGGCGAAACGGGCCGGTTCGTGCGCACGGAACTCCGTGCAGGTGGAGAACTGGTGGGTCGGGAACCTGGCAAATTGGACGGCCATAGTGCAATCTCCTCAGCCGATGCCAGTTTGTTGCGCCAGCGGTTCCTCACCGGTGTGACGCGGACTGAACGGTCAATGCCCCGGCAATGATGCGCCCGATCCGTC
>CALMGO010000259.1 GCA_937863625.1 uncultured bacterium | reverse complement strand
CGTCGGCCAGTTCGCCAAGCCGCGTTCTTGCGCTGGCCGTCACCGCCGCCACGCGTCCCCCCGCGGCCTTTGCGTTTTCCGCGAATAGCACCGTGCTCGCCGTGCTCCCCGAACCACTCACCGCGACAAATATATCTCCGCTGCTGATTGCAGGCGTCGTCGTCTCCCCTACTACGTGCGCTTCAAGCCCCATCTGCATTATCCGCATCGCAAACGCGCGCGCCACGAGGCCGCTGCGCCCCTCGCCGAATACAAACACCCGCTTCGCCGCGAGCACGCCCTCGATGAACGCACCCGCCTGGCCTCGGTCGATCTCCGCCACGACCGATGACACTTCGCGCATTATCGCGCCTGCAACCTCTCTGATATCCATCCCGGCATTCCCCTTCATGATATCTGCAAACCCGTGGACCCTGCATCGCTCCCTGTTCAACTCAGTCTATTCGTCTTGGCCACCCATTTCAAGAAAAGTCGCCCCCGACACGTTCATTTGCCGATAAGAAGTGTGTTGCACATTTGTGAAAATGCGGTTATTATCAACTCGGATTTGAGAAAACTATTCGCCACCCCGGCCCCAATGTGTGACGCCAAGGGTCCTTCAAGACTTACTTCACTGTTTGACGCTATGGACTCTTAATGACCCGGGGGTATCAGGCATGACTTATGCGCACTCCTTGAGCGCGGTCGGTGGCCTTTCTTCTGCAGCCGACGCTGGCAACACGCCGCATGTTACTTGCTTCTATTTTGCCCGATGGGAGGGCCGCGCTTGACCGATTCCAACAGCATGCCCGACCCACATGCCCCCGACACTTCCTCCGAGCGTCTGAGTCATCGCCTCCGCATGGAAAAGGCTCTTTCCGACGCGTTGCGCATTATTTATTCGGCGTCAAATCCCCAGTTCGTCGACGTAGTCCGCGTACTCGGCCCCGCCACCGGCGTCGATCATGCCTACGTCGCTATCCTCGAAGACGACGCATGCCACGTCGCGCAATACGTCGAGTGGCACGACGACAGCGTCGCCGAACGATCTTACAGTCCCTTCGGCCCGGATTTGTCTTCCTGCAAGCTTATTTATCAACAGCTCGCCTCCGGTCTGTCCGTCGTCATCCAGGACGTCGAAATGTTGCCTTCCGACTGCGAGCACGTAAATGCCCCCCTCGCGCAGGCCCATGTGCGCTCCTGCCTCTCCGTCCCGCTCAGGTCCCCCGTCGATGGCCTCCTCGGCTTCGTCGGTTTCGACAATGACGAGTCCCCACGTGCCTGGTCTGATGAGGACATCTCTCTTCTCAGCGCCGCCGCCGACGCCCTTTCGCTGGCCCTCCAACAGGCAAAATCCACTCGCCAGCTCGAGGAGAGCCGCCGCGCCTACAAGACCCTTCTCAACAACATCCCCGGCATGGCATACCGCTGCCTCAATGATGGATACTGGACCATGCAGTTCGTAAGTGACGGCTGCCTCACCCTGACCGGCTACTCCCCCCACGATCTCCTTTCCAACCGCGTCATCTCCTTTGAGGATATTATTCACCCTGACGACCGCACCCTCGTCCGTGACGCCGTCAATCAAGCTCTTGAAAGCACCCGCCCCTTTTCCCTCGTCTACCGCATACGAACCGCCTCCGCCCGCGAAAAGTGGGTCTCCGAACAGGGTGTAGGCATCTACGACCCAAACGGCGCGCTCGTCGCCCTTGAAGGAATCATTATCGACTTCACTGAGCGGTTGCACACCGAGCAGGCGCTTGCCGTTACACTTCAGACCTGGACGGATGTCTTCGAGAATATCCCCACCCCGTTCTTCATCTACCAGTTCGACCTCCCGGACCATCTTACCCTGCTTGACGCCAACGCTGCCGCCCAGGAGATGTTCCGATTTCACATTGACGACCTGCGCGGAAAGCGACTGCGCGACATTTCCTCGGAAATATTCGATACGCCCGTCGTCGCGCAAATACTCAATGTCTGCGTGACGGGCCGCACCTGGCATTGCGATAACGTGCGCTACGTAGACAGCCGCATCGAGGGTTATTTCAACATCCGAGCCTTCAAACTCCCCGGCGAGCGCGTCGGCGTCGCCGTCGAAAACGTCACCGAACAGACCCACGCGCAGCATCTCCTCAGAGTCTCCGAGGAAAACTATCGCACCATCTTCGACGCCGTAAATGATGCCATCGTCATCCATGACAGCCGCACCGGAGCCGTCGTGGACGCCAACGACAAAGCCTGTCAACTCTACGGCCTCGACCTCAAGCAGCTAAGAAAAGTTACCGTGGGAGACTTCAGCCTCGGTGCGCCGCCATACTCGACGGCTGATGCCCTCGATTGGATTCACAAGGCGGCGAACGCTCCTCAACTGTTCGAATGGATGGCACGCCACTCAAGCGGCCGAGTCTTCCCCGTCGAGGTAAATCTCACCTTTGCCAACGTCCTCGGCGATGACCGTGTCGTCGCCGCCGTCCGTGATATCTCCGAGCGAAAACGCCTCCAGGAGCAGCTCCTCCACGCCCAGAAAATGGAGGCTGTCGGACGACTCGCAGGCGGCGTCGCGCACGACTTCAATAACCTCCTTGCCGTCATCCTCGGCTACGGCGAGCTTGCCGCCATGCGACTCTCCCCGGATGACCCCGTCTACGCCGACATCGAAGAAGTCCGAAAAGCCGCCGAAAGAGCCGCAGCTCTCACCCGGCAGCTACTTGCCTTCTCCCGAAAGCAGGTCATGCAGCCCATATTCCTCGTCTTGAACCGCGTCATCGTCGACATCGAAAGCATGCTCAGCCGGCTGATCGGCGAGCATATTGAGATTACCACCCGACTCGAGCAGGACCTCGGAGGCATCATGGCCGACCAGGGACAGCTCCAGCAGGTTGTCATGAACCTCGCCATAAACGCCCGCGACGCCATGCCCTCCGGCGGACGCATCATCATCGAAACCGCCAACGTCAATTTCGATGTCTCCTTTGTCTCTTCTTATTCCACCATCCGCCCGGGCGCTTATGTCATGCTCGCGGTCAGCGACACCGGCGTCGGAATGGATCGCGACACCGCCCAGCGCGCCTTCGAACCCTTCTTCACCACCAAGCCCGAGGGAAAAGGCACCGGTCTCGGCCTCGCCACCGTCTATGGGATCGTTTCTCAGAGTTCCGGACATGTCTTCGTCTACAGCGCCCCCGGCCGAGGCACTTCCATCAAACTCTACTTCCCACGCGTCGACCCGCCGCCGCCTGCGCCGGAACGCGCCCCCAGAAAGCCGGCCTCCTCCCGCGCTGCCACCATCCTTCTCGCGGAGGACGAAGACGTCGTTCGCGAGTTTCTGACCCGCGTCCTTGAAATGGAAGGCCACAAGGTTCTCCAGGCCTCAAGCGGCGAAGAAGCCCTCTCCATCGCCGCCTCCGCCTCCCGCAGCATTGACCTCCTCATTACAGACGTTCTAATGCCGAAGATGAACGGACGCCAGCTCGCACTCGCGCTCGCCGAGTCTCGCCCCGGCCTTAAGGTCATCTACACCTCCGGCTATACCGATAACGCCATAGTCCACGCAGGAATGCTCGAAGAGGGAATGCTCTATCTTCAGAAACCTTTTACCATCGACGCCCTCACTTCCCTCGTCGCCAGGGCTCTCTCCCTCTGACTCGCGCGATCGCCGTGCGGCAACTGCGCTGTGCATCGACCAAAGGCCGCGGCCTCTCGCCGCCACGGATTACCTCTTATAGCCCACGCCCGCCGCGCCCCACTCAACCACGTCCTCTTTCCTGGTCGGCACCACTATCTCCCCGCGTGCCAGAAGTCCCTTGGCGGCCTCCAACATGCCGAGACCATCCGCTCCTAACGACGCGTCAATGCCTTCGTTCTCAAGTGTTATCGCCCCCTCTCGATAGCCCAGTTCTTTGTAACCGGGCTCCCAAGCCAGGTCTACCGCCGACTTTATCCCTTCAAATACCGCCACGTCCGGTCTCTTCACGGTATTGGCAAGGACTATCCCGTCCGGTTTCAACTTCCGGTCGACATCGCCCCATACGATCCTTATTCCTGGGCTCTCCCTGAGTTCAGTCAGCGCGTAGCCCCCCACCACGTCCGCGAGCATCGCCGCCACGTCGCAGCCGCTGCCCGTCGCCTGCAGCGCGATTGACCCGCCCGAAACAGGCCTTACCTCTCCGGCATCGATGCGCACGACGCTTACGCTCTTACCCGCGCTCGCGCTCACACTCTTTACCCCCGCCGCAAATCCCGCCTCGTATCGTCCGCTGTTTGCGTTTGTTTCATTGACCACGACCGCTGCTTTGCCCGTTCTCGTATAAAGTCCCGACACCACCCCTGCGAGAAATCCCGATTCTTCTTCCTTGAATCCGTATGATACGACGTTTGTGTAACCGTCTATCTTGTCGCCGACGTGTACGAAGTATGTCGCGCTGTTGGCCGCAGCCGCTCGCTTGACCGCGTCGACCATCGTCGTTCCGACCGTCACGACGATCTTCGCCTTGCCGGCGGCTTCATTTACGTTTGCCGCGTAGTCCTCTTCGTCCTCGCTCGTAGTAACGCTCACCGGGCAGGAGTATTCCACCGCCGCCTGCTTGACGCCTTCCCATGCGACCACGTTGCTCCCTATCGGGTCAAGCCCCGAAATGTCGGTCACCATGATCACCGGAAGTTTCTGCTCTTCGGCCACGCCAAATGCCGCCGCCGCAAGAGTCATCGTCAACGCCGTCGCAAAAAAGAGCCGCCTCATTTTGAGTCTCCTTCGTGCCGTATGCAGCCTGATGCCATTCCTCTCAACTATAGCCCCCCGGCGCCGCCTCTTCAAGCAGTTTGCCGTCTCCCGCCCGTTCGACCGAGAATACCTTGACATTTCGCATATTTTGCTTATTATTTGCCGCTCATAGGTGCGCCCCTAGAG
>CALMGO010000258.1 GCA_937863625.1 uncultured bacterium | reverse complement strand
CAATCGCATCTCCTGCTGGCGAATACATCCCCCGTCAGGCATTCGCTGTGCACCCTCACGAGCACCGGCTCGTCGTAGACCTTGCCTTCTTCAAGGCCGATGCCCCCGCGAGTAAGCGCGATGTGCGGGTTCCCGCCGGTCACGTCGTTGTATAGCACCAGGTCAAATTTCCCGTAGTCGGTCGGCAGTTTCACGTCGATAACGCGCTGGATGAGTCTCTCGCGCTGCAGCCGGTAGCGGATTACGTCCGCCACCGAGCACATCTTGAGTTTGTGAAGAGCGCAAAATGCATCCAGGTCGCCCATCCTCGCCATCGACCCGTCGTCGTTCATTATCTCGCAGATGACGCCCGCCGGCTCCATCCCCGCCAGCCGCGCCAGGTCGACGCTTGCCTCCGTCTGACCCGCGCGCACCAGCACCCCGCCCTTGCGGCTCCTCAGGGGAAAGATGTGCCCCGGGCTCACTATCTCGTCGCACTTGGACCCGGTTTTGACCGCCGTCAGTATCGTGTGCGCCCGGTCCGCCGCGCTTATCCCCGTGGATATCCCGTAGCGCGCCTCGATACTCACCGTAAAGCCCGTTCCGTAGCGGCTTTGATTATCGCTCACCATCATAGGCAGGCGCAGTTCGTCCACCTTTTCCGGCGTCAGGCTCAGACATATGAGCCCCCGGCCGTACTTTGCCATGAAGTTGACTGCGTCGGGAGTCACCTTCTCCGCCGCCATCACGAGGTCTCCCTCGTTCTCGCGGTCGGGCGCGTCCACCACCACTACCATGCGCCCGGCCTGGAGCTCCTCCAGTATCTCTTCTATAGTGCTAAGCGGCATTCTTCACCATCTTTCACGAACCATTCGTCGCATGCAGGTTGAGCGTCCTGACATACCTGTACAGATACTGCAGCCCGCTTGCAATTGTAAACCCCGCCGCGCCGTACGACAAGGGGACCGCCGCGTACCTGTATACCGCCGGCGATATCACGCCCAACAGCATCGCCCCTGTCATCGTCATCTGCACGAACGTCGTCGTCTGCCCCAGTCGGCTCGGCTCATAGACCTTCTTGACTCCCGCCAGAAAAGTCGCAATGACCCACACGCATATCAAAAGGTCACGCGCGATTATGATAGTCGCTATCTCCACCAACAGCGGCGCCCGGCCGTCCGCCATCCTCCATATCGGCAGCGCCAGAAAAACGCTCGCTGTCATCATGAGGAGTTTGTCCGCCAGGGGGTCGATAAATTTCCCCTCTAAGGACGTCAGGTTGAACCGCCTCGCGATATATCCGTCCAGAAGGTCAGTCAGCGACATCAGCACAAAAAGTCCGAGCGCCACGTACTTGAACGATTCGTGGTAGCGTACCTGCATTGCCGCAATGGCAAAAAACGGTATGAACAGTATCCGCGTGTATGTGATTCTGTTAGGCCAGGTCAATATCCGTCCCCATTATTCATTATTAGATGAGCCCTTGCGCCCTGGCTTCTCTATACCACTTCACGAACCGCTTTATTCCCTCCCTGAACGCTACCTTCGGCTCATAGCCCAGGAGCCTCTTGGCCTTGGAAATGTCCGCGAACGTTATCGGCACGTCCCCCGGCTGGTCGTCGAGCCTCTCGTACACCGGAGCCTTGCCCACCGCCTCGCCTATTGTCTCCACCATCCCGGCAAGAGTCACAGGCTTGCTGTCGCCCAGGTTTATCACTTCATAGTCGAGCCCGCTGTCGACCGCCGCCGTCACCCCGTCCACTATGTCGTCAATGTACGTGTAATCCCGCGCCGATGTCCCGTCTCCGTAGAATGGAAAGGACTTCCCCGCCTCTATCGCCTTCGTAAATTTGTGTATCGCCATGTCCGGCCGCTGCCGGGGACCGTACACCGTGAAAAACCTCAAACACACCGCCTTGACGCCGTAGAGATGATGGTAATTGTACACCAGAAATTCCCCTGCGCGCTTGGTCGCGCCATAGGGGCTCACAGGCCTGTCCGCCGCCTGGTCCTCGCTGAAAGGCACCTCGCGGCTCGCGCCGTATACGCTCGACGACGACGCAAATATGAACCTCTCCACGCCGCGCGCCCGCGCCAGTTCCAGAAGATTGAGCGTCCCATTGAGGTTCACATCGAGATACAACCGCGGGTCCGCCAGGCTCGGCCTAACCCCCGCACGCGCCGCCAGATGCACTATCGCCTCAAATTCCTGCCCCTTAAATACCCTGGCGAGAAATCCCGCGTCCCGGATGTCCCCCTCTTTCACCCTCACATCGCCCGAACCAAGTATCCGTTCGGCGTTTGCGCGCTTTAGCCCTACGGAGTAGTAGTCGTTGAAATCATCAACCACCACCACGCTTTCGCCGCGTCCGGCAAGCCTCTCCACCAGGTGTGATCCGATAAAGCCTGCGCCGCCGGTAACAAGTATTGTCATCTCAGGCTCGCTTTCCAGGTAGTGATTTCCGCGCGAAGCCGCCGCGGGGACATGTTCTGCGCCGGGCCGACGCCCCACAGCCCCAATTTTACCCCTCCGCCTTGTCCGTTCAAGTTTTATCGGAACCGGGCGTGTCTCCCTCCTCGCGTGTCTTCTTCTCGATTTCCTTCTCAAGAGCCGATAGCCCCGAGCAACTCGGATGCAACACGCGCCCCTCGCCCACCACTTCGGCCGCCTCCGAAAATCGCCCCTGCTCCACGAGCGCCTTGCCCAGGTAGTAGTATGCGTCGCGCTCGACGTAGCCCTCGTCCATGCCCCTCCTGATCAGTTCCTCCGCGCCCTTCGCGTCTCCCCGTCTGAGCGCCAGCATCCCTGATAGAAACGCGTCCTCCGCTCCCGTGCCCTTCGCGGCCAGGAACTTGATAAAACTCTCAAACGATTCCGTATGCTCGCCGGCAAGACCCATGAATATGAAAAGAAACCGCCTCCTCGCCGCATGGTCTTCCCCGTGCCGCGAAAAGTAATCCCGCCCGGTCTCTACGGCCTTCTCAACCTGGTGATTCCCCAGGTTGATGAACGCTTCGCACATCGCTATGCGGTCCTCGACCTTGGCCTTGTCGCCGGCATGCCCGGCCAGGTGCCGCCTGTAGTAGACTATCGCCTTCGCGTAGAGCCCAGCCCTCTCCAGAAGATACGCCGTCTGAAAGTCCACGTCCATCAGCGCGTCAAACTCCAGGCTCGCCGTCTCAAATACCTGGTATGCGCTGTCGTCGTCCCCCGCCTGCTTGTAACTGTACCCCGCCATATAAAGCGCCCGCGCCCTCAGCACAGGATCCCACGTGTCCTCCGCAGCCGAGAGAAAATGTCCCGCCGCCGTCGTAAACGCTTTCTGACCATATGCCTTCTCGCCTCTCACGTACGCCCTCGACGAGTCGTAGTCTCCTACCGAAAACGACGCTATCCCTATCCCTGCCAATACCGATGCCGCGATCATCATAACCCACGTGGAAACCCGCC
>CALMGO010000257.1 GCA_937863625.1 uncultured bacterium | reverse complement strand
CTTTGAGGGGTCGGGAATGTTAATGACTTTTCCACAGACGGGGCATTTGCCCTTGTTCCCTGCGAGTATGGCTTTGACCTTCATTTGTTTTCCGCACTGCAGGCATTTGATCTCGATAGGTGCCATCTACTTCCTCCAGAAAGTTAACGGGATTCCTAAACGGTGCCAGTCATGAGAAGTACTTCACGGCATTTGTGAAGAACCTCAGCCCGTCACCTTGAGCGGGGGACCCCCCTCGAGTCCAGCGCGGATGGTGCCAGGTCTCTATATTTCGTTCCGGATGGGGCATCAGGCCGAAAACTCTGCCGGAAGCACTACAAATGCCGGCAACAGATCCCACAGATCCGTTTGGATTGTATGGGAAAGGCGCGTCAAGGCCGTTTTCGTCGCAGTAGCGCAGGACGATGCGGCCGTTTGACTCAAGTGACTCAAGAGTGGCGTCGTCATCGACGACGAATTTGCCCTCGCCATGCGCTACCGGGAGATAAATGACGTCATCGGAGGCGAGAAACGGCGTCCTGCCGCCGTCGACCTTGAGGTGAACCCAGCGATCTTCGTAGCGGTTGGAATCGTTGTTGGTAAGGGTGACGCGGCCGGAAGACTCGTCGCCGGGGAGGAGGCCCATCTTAACAAGGACCTGAAAGCCGTTGCAGATGCCGATTACGAGACGGTCTGCTTCGACGAAGGCGGCGATGGCATCAGCGAGGCGGTTTTTGAGTTCGCCGGCGAGGATCCTGCCTGCGGAGACGTCGTCGCCATAGGTGAATCCGCCGGGGATGGCGAGTCCCTGGAAGTCGTCAAGGGAGACGGAACGGTCCACAAGGCGGTTTACATGCGCAAGGGTAGCCTTTGCGCCCGCCTTTTCGAATGCGTATGCCGTTTCGACGTCACAGTTGGTGCCTGCGGCGCGAAGGACGAGGATATTCACCTCGGACAACTCGATTCTCCCGCCATCAGAGGGCCGGTGCGGACCCATGGCGATTTGGATGACACCAAGAAAATATTAATCTTAGCGTTTCCAGCCATGGCTGTCAACAATTTTGGAGACTTTTTAGAAAGCCAAGACGGCCTTCCATGCGGCCTTGAGTTTGAAAATATCTGCATCAATGACCTGCTCGTGTTCGTAGTTGAGTGTCAGGCGGTCTCCGGAGGTGACGGAGCCTATAAAGGCAAACGGCACGCCAGCAAGGGCGGCCTCGAAATCTTTTGTTTTGGCTGACTCAACCTCGACGACGAAGCGCGAGGGAGACTGGCTGAAGAGGACTTTGCGGGCGTCAAGCGGCTTGCCCTTTACCGGTATGGCGTCGAGAGCAGCGTCCACACCGAGACCACCGGCGAAAGCCATTTCGGCAATGGCAACTGCGAGGCCGCCATCGCTCACGTCATGGCATGACCGAACGAGACCGGCCGCGGCGGCGCTTGAAAGGGCGTCAAAGATGGCCTTGGCGGCCAAGGGATCGACGATGGGGACATTGGCGCCGAGGAGGGAGTTGACAGCATATAACTCTGAGCCGCCAAGCTCGTCTTTGGTGGTACCGACTGCATATAGACGGTTGCCTGGGGTCTTCAAATCCATAGTAATCGCCTTTGATACATCCGCCATTACAGACATCGCACTGATGAGAAGCGTTCCTGGAATGACGACGGTGCCGGAATCGGTCTGGAACTCGTTGTTGAGGCTGTCTTTGCCGCTGATAAAGGGGGTGCCGTAGACGACGGCCATATCGTAGCAGGCGCGTGCTGCGCGGACGAGGCCGCCGAGGCGGTCGGGCTTGTCGGTATTGCCCCAGCAGAAATTGTCGAGGATGGCGGTTCGTTCGAGGCTGCCGCCGACTGCGATAATCTGCCTTAAAGCTTCATCAATGGCGTTGGCGGCCATGTGGTACGGGTCGATGTCGCTGTAACGGGGATTAATGCCGCATGAGAGAATAATGCCGCGGTTGGAGCCGCGCAGGGGCGCAACAATCGCGGCGTCGGAGGGGCCGTCGTTGTCAACGCCCACAAGCGGTTTTACGGCGGACCCGCCTTGAACCTCGTGGTCGTACTGACGGATGACCCATTCCTTGGAGGCGACGGTGGGCGAAGAGAGCACGGCAAACAGGTCGTCGGTATAGTCGGACTTGGGCGCGAGTACCGGCTCGACGAGGGAAGGCGGCATCCAGGCGGCCTTTCGTTCGAGGCGGGGGACGCCGTCATGGAGGAAATTCATCTCGATGTCGGCAACGAGGTGGTCTTCGAAGAAGAGGCGCAGTCGCTTGTCATCGGTAAAGACGCCGATGTCGGTGGCCTCGACATTTTCAGAGGCGCAGAGAGCAAGAAGGTCATCGAGTTTTTCCGGGGGGACGGAAACGACCATTCTCTCCTGTGCTTCGCTGCACCAGATTTCCCAAGGGGCAAGCCCCTGGTACTTGAGGGGGATTTTGTCGAGGCGGACTTCGGCGCCTATTTCGGCGCCCATTTCGCCGACGGCGGAGGAGAGGCCGCCAGCGCCGCAGTCGGTAATGGCGGTATAAAGTCCGAGGTCGCGGGCCTGGAGGATGATGTCGACCATCTTCTTTTCGGTGATGGGGTTTCCGATCTGGACGGCGCCGCTCCAGACGACATCGCTGCCGGTTTCGAGCTCGGCGCTGGAGAGCGTAGCGCCATGGATGCCGTCACGGCCGGTACGTCCGCCAATGACGACGACGAGATCGCCGGGGAGGGCGGCCTTTTCGACCTTGTCGCGGGGCATTATGCCGACATTGCCACAGTAGACAAGGGGATTGCCGACGAAGCGCTCGTCAAAAACAATCGCGCCATTAACAGTGGGGATGCCCATGCGGTTTCCGTAATCGCGGACGCCGGAAACGACGCCTTTCATGACGCGCTTGGGCGGAAGGCAACCGTGCGGGACCTTTTCGGCGGGCATGTCGGGAGGCGCGAAGCAGAAAACGTCGGTATTGGCGACGGGCTTTGCGCCGAGGCCGGTGCCGAGGGGGTCGCGGATGACTCCGCCTATGCCGGTTTCGGCGCCACCGTAGGGCTCGACGGCCGAAGGATGGTTGTGAGTTTCGACCTTGAAACAGACGCAGTTTTTGCCGTCGAAGTCTATAACACCGGAGTTGTCCTTGAAGACACTGACGCACCAGGGGCGGTTGAGCTCTTTCGTGACGCGGGCGACGGTGGAAGCGAGCAGGTTGTCGATGATCTCGCCGTTGTAATCGATGATGCCTCTGAATGTCTTGTGGACGCAGTGTTCGGACCATGTCTGGGCGATAGTCTCGAGCTCCACATCGGTGGGGTTTCTACGGGCGGCGGCGAAATAATCGCGAATAGCGTGCATTTCGGCGAGATTGAGCGAGAGTCCCTTGTCCTTGCTCAGTGCGAGAAGTTCGTCGTCACCGGCGGAAGCGAGGTCAACCTCAACGCGGGCGAACTTGTAGGGCGAAATAGTTGCGCGCGCGGAGGGGACTACGGGGGCAAAATGGCACTCTTCGATGACTTCGTTTGACAGAACCGAGGCGGCGACGCGCTCAAAGGCGACGTGCGAGAATGCGCCTGAGAAGACGTATTTCCTGGATGTTGCGACGGCATCGGCGGCCAAGCCCATGTCAGAGACGCCCTTCAATGTGGAGGCCTCGACAGGGTCCATGACGCCGGGGCGCTTGGCGACCTCTACGGTGAAGTGGGAACCCGTGAGAGCGACGTCAACGGGTTTGTTCACGGAGAAAATGTCGGAGACTGGGTCGGCGAGGAGGTCCGACGCGATGCGCTCGGCGTCGGCGGCGTTAAGCGGGCCGTCGATGGTGAAGACTCGGACAAAGCGGCCGGCGGAGATATTTTCGAGGCCGGCGTCGGCGAGGTCTTCGACGGCGGCGAGACCTGCGGCATCAGTGAACGCGGGATTAGTGGCAACTTCAATTCGCCAGATCAAGAGAGTCCTCCATCAAACCTTTTCTTGCGTCGCTGGGAGGCGGTCCTAAGGTAGTCTTCAAGGCCGCTCGTGTCACCGCGCAGGACGAGCCCCTTAAGCGTGTCGATTTCGATTTCAAGTCGGCCGATGGCGTCGATAATCTCCTTGTGGTTGGCAAGGACGATCTCGCGCCATAGACAAGCGTCGCCTTCGGCGACGCGGGTAGTGTCGCGCAGGCCCGAAGCGCCAAAGGGGAGGGCAGCATCTGGAATAGCGGCCATGATTGCGGCGGCGGTCAGGTGCGGCATGTGGCTAACGGCTGCGACGACCCAATCATGCTCCGCGGGAGTCATGCGGAAAACGTTCATAGAGAGGTCCTGCCAGAAGGCGCTCAATGCGTCTGCGTGCGCGTCCTGGCCTTCGGCGGGGGTGATGATGCAAGTGGCCCCTGCGAGGAGGTCCGGGCGGGCATGGAGCACGGATGTCTTCTCACTGCCGGCCATAGGGTGACTGCCGATAAAGATACGGCCGGAAGGCATATTGGGGCGGACGGCGGCGTCAATGACTCCCTTAACGCTGCCTACATCAGTAATGAGAGCGTTTTCGCGGGCGGCGGCGGCGCATTCGAGGACAAAGCGCGGAATAGTAGCCACGGAAGTGGCTACGACGACCATGTCGGCGCCCCGGGCGGCCTCAGCAGGGCTGAGACACGGCGTGTCTATGGCGCCCGCGGCAAGGGCTGCGTCAAGAGTCTGCCGACGGCGCGTAGTGCCGCGAACCTCGGCAAAAAGGCCTTTGCTTTTGGCGGCAAGCCCGATGGAGCCGCCAATGAGGCCGACGCCGATGATGGCTAAGATGCGGTCTTCCGAAATCCCCCGCCCTCCTAAAGATGACGACGCGCAAAACAACAACACCGTGGCATTGTCCGTGTCGTAACCGCCACATATAGTAGTAACGGGCATGGGTCATGTCAACTTTTTCCTTGCCGGGTAGAGTTAATGGAACTATAATTTACAGAATAAGTTACGTATCCCGGCGGTTAAATGTTATGGACAGGCAAGGCGTGCCCAGAATACCCAGGTGGGCGCGCTTTTTTTAGGCAAATCAGGGGCGGTTGGACGTGGCCGAACCAATAATGCTCGTGAACTCGGTGCTGAACGGCTACCGGGTCCTCTCAAAGATCATCGAATGCCCGGAAACGGTGCTTTACCGGGGGGTGAATGAGCAGAACCTCCATGAAGTGGCGATTAAGATGCTTTTGCCGCACGTGGCGCGCAAGGGGTACCTCATAAGGCAGCTCAAACGGGAGGCTCGTTACGAGGGGAAACTCTCACACCCGAGCATCATCAAGGGGCGCGGTTTTTTCAGGAGGCCTGCGCGGCATCATTTCATAATGGATTATTTCCCGTCGAAAAGCCTGCGATTTCGCCTGATGGACGAAGACGACGACATAGTTCGTACGTATATGAGAAAGATAATGATAGAGATGGCGGATGCGCTGGCGTACGTTCATGACATGGGTCTGGTGCACAGGGACATAAAGCCTGAGAACGTGCTGGTGAACTCGGCGGGGGACACGAAGTTGATCGACTTTGCGCTTGCGAGCCGGTATGATTTGATATCGAGGATGTTCGTGCGGGGGCGGCGTGTGCAGGGAACGCGTTCGTATATGTCGCCGGAGCAGATCAGGAACAAACCGCTGGATAATCGGGCGGATATATACTCGTTCGGGGCGATGCTTTTTGAGATGGTGGTGGGACATCCGCCTTTTACAGGGTCAAGCGAGGCGGAGATACTGAGGCGTCACCTGACGGACTTCATCAGGCCGATAAAGAGGTTCAAGGAGAACGTGTCGCCGGCGTTTGACGGGCTGGTACAGGCGATGCTTGCGAAGTCGCCGTCGGGGAGGCCGTCGACGATGCATGAGGTGGCGGATACGCTGAAATCGGTGAGCATATTCGTGGACGAAGAAACAGACGCAGGCTTCGAGCCGGAGAGCATGCATGAGCAACAGTAATCTCGACTTTGAGAAACCGATCATGGAGTTGGAGCGACGGATTCTGGAACTGGAGTCCAAGTCTCAGGAGCGCAACACGGACCTTCTGGCGCTTCAGCAGATGCGCGAGACGCTCAACAGTCTGATTGGAGAGATATTTACAAAACTCACGAGCTGGGAACGGGTTCAGGTTGCTCGGCATCCCGAGCGGCCGCAGACGGTGGACTACCTGGCGAGCCTGTTCGACGACTTTGTGGAGATGCATGGCGACAGGCATTTTCAGGACGACCCGGCGATGAAGACGGGACTTGCGCGGCTGGAGGGGCGGACGGTAGTGGTCGTCGGACAGCACAAGGGCAAGGACACCAGGCAGCGGCTGGCGGCCAACTACGGGATGCCGAACCCGGAAGGATACCGCAAGGCGATGCGGGTGATGAAGTTCGCGGAGAAGATGAAGTTTCCCGTGATATGCCTCATTGATACACCGGGAGCTTTTCCCGGAGTGGGTGCGGAGGAGAGAGGACAGTTCAGCGCGATAGCGGTGAACCTGATGGAGATGTCGCGGCTGAAGACGCGAATAATCGGCGTAATCCTTGCGGAGGGCGGTAGCGGCGGCGCGCTCGGGATAGCGGTGGTGGACAGACTTCTTATCATGGAAAACGCATGGTTTTCGGTGATATCGCCCGAGGGGTGCGCGGCGATACTTTTCAAGAGCAGCGAGAAGACAAAGATAGCCGAGGCGGCGGAGGCGCTTAAACTGACGGCAACCGACCTCGTGCGGCTTAACGTGGTGGACGAGATCGTGCCGGAACCGCTGGGCGGCGCGCACAGAGATGCTGCGCGGACCTCGAATACGCTGAAGAAGATAATAATCAAACACTTATGCGAGTTGGAAAAGATGCCGATCGAGGAGGTTGTCGAGATGCGTTACAGGAAATGGCGCTCGATCGGAGAAGTTCTGACCGGCGAAGAATGAACGAAGGCAACCGGGAACTACACCCGGGTGCAAAACCGGAGGTAATCATAGCATGCCGAAGTATTCTGCCGCAGTTCTCTTTTGTCTGACACTACTCATTTCGACGGCCGTTTGCGGGGAGGCTGAACTTAACAGGAACGGTTACGCGGTAATAGTAACTCCGGAGAACATAGAGGGTCCGGCTGCGGATAACGTAAGGAATATCGGGTATCTTCTGGGGGACCCGATGGTGGGGAATTTCACGCTGGAAAACGTGGCGGCTGGCGATGAGGAAGCAGGGCTAGTGGCAATCAGCGAGAAGACGGGCGCGACGAGCGGGGCGGAAGTGGCGTTTGTCCTTTTCAAGGGAGGAAGCGACGGCCACCGCAGCGAAGCGAGAGAAGCGTTTCTCGGGACGCTCTCGGGCAAGGTCAAGGTAATCGTCATCGACGAGACGACCGAGGGGGTGGAAGGGGAGAAGGCGTCTCTGGAAGTGGCGGTTCAGGAAAACGAAGCGGGGGAGTGGCGCGTTACGTTTGGCTTTACGGGGGCCGCCGACGCGAAGAACAGCCCCGCGTCGATGCTTCTGGCGGCATTTCGCGGCAACGCGGACAAGGACCGCAACAGGCGTGTGACGGTCGGCGAATTCGCCGGATTCCTCAGGGAGAAAACACAGGAGGGGCCGGAGGTTGATCTTGGCGAGACGGGCGAGACGGTAATCATGACGTACCGGTCGCCGAAAGAGGTGGCCGAGAGTCTCGGTGCGGACGAGGCGCTTCAACTTGCGGGGACATACAACCAGCAGCAGCGTTGGGTAGAGGCGCTTCTGGTTCTGCGGGAGATCAAAGACGCGAAAGTCACTGAACCTCTTTTCAAGGAAGAGACGGAAAGGGCGCAGGGAAACCTGGCGCTTGAGGCGCGGTACGGCGGGGAGAACAAGGGGGACAATATCCAGCGTGACGTGGATGCCGGGCTGTCTCTTTTGTCGGACATGGTACTTCTTGCGAACCTCAACTACGTGAAGGACGTTGACAATCGCGACCTTTTTGCCGCCGGGGCGAGGAATCTCACGCTGCTTCTGGAGAACAGGCGGCTTCGCGGGGAATTTGCCGGCAAGGCGGACGACAGCCAAGTGACTGAGTTTGAATTGTTTTTGAAGGAGACGGTCGCACACGTCTATGAGAAGGACGGACTGCCGGAAAGCGATTTCCAGATGCGGGTAAGACGAGTGCTTCTTGAGAACGATGCGACAGTGAAACTACCCAACGGAGCAGTGGTAACAGAGTTCCTATACGGAGTCCCGTCGGCTCTCGACCCAAACACGGACTACATTCCGTCGCGGGCTTACAAGGAATTTCGCGACGATACGAAGGGACACTTCGGCGGGTTAGGGATAGAGATTACGCTCGAGGACAAAGATCTGACGGTGGTGACGCCTCTTGACGGGACGCCGGCGGCCGAGGCAGGACTTTTGCCCGGGGACCACATCATCGCAATTAACGGCGAGTCGACCGAGGGAATGGAACTCACCGACGCAGTGGACCGACTTCGCGGGCCCATAGGTACGAGCGTGATGGTAACGGTGATTCACAAGGGGGCCACCGAGTCGAGCGACGTGGAACTGGTGAGGGCTGACATAAGGATAGAGTCGATCAAGGGGTATGCGATAGACCTTGAAAGCGGGCGGTGGCGGTACCTGGTGGACGCCGAGAGCAAGATCGGCTACGTACGCATGACGGATTTCAAGGAGGACACGCCGGAGGATCTGGATAAGGCAGTTAATTTTCTCACGGCCGAGGGCGTCAGGGGGCTGGTGCTTGACCTGAGGTTCAACCACGGAGGGCTCTTGACGTCGGGCGTGAAGGTGTCTGACAGGTTTCTCTCCGAGGGCACGATAGTCACGATGCAGGGCGCGCACTCGCGGGCGACGTCGTTCAAGGCGCATTATTTCAAGACATACAAGGATTTTCCGGTCGTGATTCTCGTCAATGACCAGAGCGCAAGCGCAGCGGAGATTGTGGCCGGGGCGCTCCAGGACAACTCAAGGGCAATAATTCTCGGCACGAAGACGTTCGGGAAGGGCACGGTTCAGACGATTTACGAACTGGAGCACGGCCAGAGCGCACTCAAACTGACAACGGCGAAGTACTATACTCCAAGCGGGGTGTGCATACATCGCGAACCGTACAGCGACGAGGGGGGGCTCAGTCCCGACGTGGAGGTGTCGATGACCGACGAGCAGTATGCGAGTCTGCTTGAGGTATGGCACCTGCGCGGGCTTAAGAAAGAGGCGCGCGACAGGCTCATGGACATGGAACGTGAGCTCGCGAAGAAGAACCCTGATTTCAAGGTTGCCGACCCGGACAGCTTTGTCGACGTGCAGCTGGAAAAGGCGCTGGAGATACTGAGAGCCGACCTGCGCGACGGGGCGGAAGTCAACGTGGCCGAAGACGCGGCGTCGAAGAGTTAACGCGCCCTGGAAGCGACCTCAACGGTGTCGGAGGCGATCATTTTTTCTTCGTCGGTGGGAATGACGAGGATCCTGGTGGGGCTGTCTGGGGTGGCAACGTCGCCCGCCTTTGCGCGCAGAGGCGCATTCACGGCCGCATCGATAATCATGCCAAGCGGCTTGAGGCCAGTCATAATCATCTCACGCATGAACGTGGCGTTTTCGCCGATGCCGCCGGTGAAGACGACCGCGTGGACGCGGCCGATGGCGGCGGTGTAAGCGCCTATGTACTTGCGGACGCGGTAGGCAAATACCTCAATGGCAAGTCGGGCGCGGACATTTCCGGCTTCGGCGGCTTTCCTGACTTCGCGCATGTCGTTTGAGACTCCGGAGATGCCGATAAGCCCGCTTTTCTTGTTGTAGATGTTGTTAATATCCGAGAGCGAGGCATTGAGCTTATCGGCGAGGAAGAAGGTGATGGCGGGGTCGATGTCACCGCACCGGGTGCCCATGACAACGCCTTCAAGAGGGGTGAACCCCATACTTGTGTCGATGGATCTGCCGCCGGCGACGGCCGTTATGCTGCAGCCGTTTCCGAGATGGCATGTAATCAC
The DNA here is from genome assembly GCA_937863625.1 of uncultured bacterium. GTDB lineage: Bacteria > Planctomycetota > DG-23 > SLPQ01 > SLPQ01 > CALMGO01. Next base: position 3,036 of record CALMGO010000257.1, on the reverse strand, counting down.
ATTTGTTTCGTCGAGGGGCCTGTTGAGCATGCGCGCTGCCATCATGGTGACATAACGATGACTTGTACCGTGGAAGCCGTAGCGGCGCAGGCGGAATTGCTGGTAGTACTCGTAGGGGAGCGCGTAGGTGAAGGCGTGGGACGGAATAGTCTGGTGGAACGCAGTGTCAAAGACGGCCACATGCGGGACACAGGCAAGCACGGAGCGCGCGGCGCGGATGCCGATGAGGTTGGGCGGGTTGTGAAGAGGCGCGAGGTCGCTGAAGCGCTCGATGGCGTCGATCACGTGGTCGGTAATGAGACTGCTTTCGACGAACTCCTCGCCGCCGTGTACGACGCGATGGCCGACGGCGTTTATTTCGCTGATGTCTTTTATGACGCCGAAAGTGGAATCGACAAGCGTCTGGAGGATGAGGGCAAGGGCCTCGTTGTGATTGGCGATAACCTTCTCAATGGAGAACTTTTCGGAGTTTCTCTCGTGCTGGAGGACTGAGCCGGGCTGGCCGATCTTTTCGAGGAGGCCTTTTGCGAGGACTTCCTGGCGGGCCATGTCGAAGAGCTGGTATTTCACGGATGAACTACCGCAGTTGATGACGAGAACGAGCATCAGTTTCTCCTGTCTACGGGGCCGGCGACGTGCGCTGACCGAAAAAGGTAATCGCATTCCTTGCAGCTGTGGAGCGGTCGGGGATGCAAGAAGTTTTAGTCCTTTGTGACTTTGAGCCTCTCAGAGGGGTACGAGTAACGCAAGCCGGTCGCGGCCTCGCGGTCGACAATGACGAGCGCGTGCGGGTGGAGCTGCAGGGCGGTCGCGGGGCACATGGCTGTAATGGGGCCTTCGACTGCAGCGGCGACTGCGTCGGCCTTGGAAGCGCCGCCGGCGATGAGGACGACTTCGCGCGCCTCCATGATGGTGCCGATGCCCATCGTGACGGCATATCTGGGCACCTCGGCGGCATTGGCGAAAAAGCGGCTGTTGTCCTTTCGGGTTTTGTCACTCAAGGTCTTTACCCGGGTGCGGCTGCCAAGCGAGGATGAAGGCTCGTTAAAGGCGATGTGACCGTTTGCGCCGATGCCGAGCAACTGAATGTCGATGCCGCCGAAGGAGGCGATCTTGGCTTCATACGCGCGGCATGCGGCTTCGATATCATCGGCCATGCCGTCGGGAAGGTTGGTATTTTCGGGGCGGAGGTTAATGTGATTGAAGAAATTGTCCTCCATGAAACGGCGGTAGGACTGCGGATGAGACGGGGCAAGGCCGACGTACTCGTCAAGATTGAAAGAGACGATCTGAGAAAAGTCGAGCCCCTCTTCGCGGTGCATGCGGATGAGTTCGCCGTACGTGCCAAGGGGGGTGGAGCCTGTTGCAAAACCCAGGACTGCGCGAGGCTTTCGCCTGATAACATCGGCAATGGTAGCGGCGGCCATGAGAGACATTGACTGCTCGTCGGGTTTCATCACTACTTCCATCCGGGACTCCCTTTCGGGCCGGCACCGGCGGCGATGTCGAAGAGAATGCCGCGCACGTCGGTAAAGAGACATGATTTCAAAAATAAAACAGTAATTGTAACCTGAATGACAAATGACTCAACGTATTTTTGCCGGGCGGTGGCGTACGTCAAGAGACTTGTGAGAGTCAATTAAAGATTGTCACGAGGAGCGAACGGGCAATAATGCCGTGAGGAGGAGGGCACGCAAGCCGAAGCGGTCGCAGCAGGAGGCATGAAGTGGACATAGAAGCGCTCCACATACAAAGGGGCTTGGAGGAGTCCGTAGAGGCGGCCAGGGCACGCGGGTCGGCGCCTGGCGCGGCGGAGGAGAGTTTTGACGACTTGGGGGCGCTATTGGCAGGCTTTGAGGCGCTTGATGCGACTGAGGCGAAGAGGCACCTGGTCATTGCGCGAAGGGCAGGGGGGTTTGTGAAGGAATTTCCCGCGGGGCCGGGGATCAGGCCGAACGGGTGGCGGTATTTTGTCCCGGCGATAGGATGCCCGGCTGACTGCAGGTACTGCTTTTTGCAGACGTACCATCCGGCGGGGGCGCCGATAGTGTTTGCCGAGCGGGAGGCGCTTTTTGGAGAAATCCGAGACGCGGCCGAGCGGCTTGGGGGCGGATATTTCTATGGGGGGGAGCTGTGCGATGACTTTCTGCTGGAGGATGTCGCGGGAATAGCGCGGCCACTTGTGGAACTTTTCGGCGGACTGCATGGGGCTAAGCTTGAACTCAGAACAAAGGGCGCGGGCGTCAGCAGTCTCGGTGAGGCGCCGCGAAGTGGAAACGTGATAATATCGTGGACGTTTACCCCAAGTGTGACGGCAGAGAGACTTGAGAAGGGCACGGCGAGCCTGGCCGAGAGGATAGGGGCGGCCAGGCTCGCACAGGAGGCGGGGTATGTGGTCGGAGTGCGGATGGACCCGATAGTTCTTTGTGAAGGGTGGGAGGCGGCGTACGCTGAGATGGTGGGGCAGATGGCGTCACAACTGGACTCGGCGCGGATAGAGTCGGCGCATCTCGGGTGTCTGCGGTTTACCGGCGGGCTGAAGGCGGCCGTCAACGCACGGTTTGGGGGGGAAGAGTCGTTTGCGGGGGAATTTGCGAAGTCGCCTGATGGGAAATACCGGTACCTGCGACCTGTGAGAGCTGCGGCTTACGCGGCAATTGCGGGGATGGTGCGGCGGTGGAGCAGAGATATCCCGGTCAGATTATGTATGGAAACGGAGGCTGTAGAGGCGGATTTTAGAAGGTTTTCGGAGGATTTCCGCGAAAACGGCGGCTGAAGGCGCCAAACTGAGAAGTTTGGTCCCTCAGATGAAACCCCCCGGCGTGATAGTGTGTATACAATAGTGCATGCGGGAGAGGAGCCCGGGTGCCGGGAGTAATCCCGTAAGCGGGGTTTGACCGGGGATAGAGCAATGGCGAGATCGATACCACCGGAAAGTGCATGCCGGTGGTTTTTTTATTCGTGCGAGACCCGGTGGTACCGGGCCAAGGGCGGCGTTGAGGAGGACAACCGCCGCTATTTCACTCGCTTTTAGGT
>CALMGO010000256.1 GCA_937863625.1 uncultured bacterium | reverse complement strand
GGGACGACGAATTGGTCGCGCATCTGGATATCGTGATTTGCAGGCATCTACGGAATCTCCTTTTGCCGCATGCGTAGACTGTCCGAGTATATGGGCAAGCGACACGGGCACAAGGATTTTGGTCTGAGCGGGGACGAGGGCGGCGGGGGTATTTCATTTAACGTTTGCGGCAAGTCATGCTAAAATCCGCGCAGTCGGTCGAAAACAAGGACAGGATTAAGAGGGGCGTCATGAACACGAGGGAAGCACTTAGAGGGATGATGTTGTGCGCGGCGGTGATTCTGGCGGCGGCCGGCATGTCGAGAGGGGACGTTGAGCCGAATGACTCGATGGAGACCCCGGAGAAGGCGGCGGCAGGGACGCACAGCGGCGCAGTGGGCGGCGAGGACGCGGGGGATTCCTATGCGGTGAGCATCAAAGGCGGAGACATCATCGACATGGAGATGCTCCGGACCGAGGGCGATGAAGATATAGCGATCTGGCTCGAGGACGAGGACGGGGCGGGGTTTCTCGCGCTTTCGGCCGACGACGAGAGAAAGCAGAGATGGATTACGTCTGCGGAAGCGGGTGAGACGACTTTCTACATTGAGGTCAGCGGGGAGGGGAGGTATTCGTTTTCGCTGGCGATAACGCATCAGGATGACGGCGGCCTGGGCATTGACGCGCCTGACGAGCAGGAAGGCGCGCCGCTTGTAAAGCCGGGAATCGTGAAGGGGATACTCGGCGATGACGACGCATACGACTGCTACAGATTTGCCGCGAAGGGCGGGGACGTTCTGAGCGCGGCGCTTACCGTGTCGGGAGAGGACGCGGACGTAAGCGCGTGGATAGAGGACAGGGACATGGGCGGCGTGGCGGACCTCTATACGGACGGGCCTGCCAAGGCGTCATACGTCATGGGCGGGGAATTTCCCGACAGGGAACTGTATCTCGTGATGTCAGGAACGGGGTCGTACGAAGTGACTGTAGGACTATCAAAACAGGATGACGCAGGCACGGGCGGCGACGCGGCGGACGAGGCGGAGAATGCGGCAGTAATAAAAGGCGGGAAGTTTGAGGGGATCGTCGGAGGCGACGACATCATGGACTACTATGCCTATGAGGCCGCGGCCGGTGAAGAGATCGACGTGCAGATTGAGGCGACGGCGGAGGCGGACATAGAGTTGTGGATAGAGGACAAGGCTGGAGGGTCGCTGCTCGAACTCTTTTCGGGTGACGAGCAAGAGGGGAGTTACAAGGCGGGCGGAGGCGTCGAGGCGGAGCGCGTCGTCATCGGAGTGTCCGGAGAGGGTAAGTACGAGTTTACGATAGCGCGCCGGGATGAAGCAGAAGAGCGGAAGGCCGCCAAGGCACTCGCGGAGGCAAAACTCGCGCTTATCCGGCAGTGGGCGGCCGACGAGGGTCGGGAACCGTCGGAGGGCATTGCCGAGACGACCAAGGCGTATGTGGAGGCGAAGGAAAGGGCGCCACTGACGGCATTTGCCACGGCGGTTCCGCCAGGGCGGGAGAACACCGGCGAAGCGGGCGTCAAGTGTGTCGTCAGTGTATTGATAGCAGGCGAAGGCGGGACGTTCAGGAATCTTTCAGGCCGCTTCGTCCTGGCCGAGGGGCGGCGCGATGAAACGATGGCTGCGCTTGAACTGGCGGCGAGGATGCTGACAGGCGAACTGTCGAATGCCGGGACGAATCGCGACCGGGCGATTGCAGCGGGGGCGGTCGAGAATCTGTATATCGAACTGGTCGGCGCCGAAGGCGTCAAGCCCGACGGGCACTTCACACTCAGCGCTATCGACGTCGAGGCGAAAAGGGAAGCGTACGTGAAGACCGGGCGGCGCGGTTGAGAGGATGATGCGATGACGAAGAAACGCGTACTTATTATCTCGGTAAAGGCGGGCGCCGGGCACATGCGGGCGGCGCAGGCGATAGAGGCGGCATTTACCGAGGAGCATCCTGAGGTCGAGGCGGTGCACGTCGACGCGCTTGAATACACAAACGCGGCGTTCAGGAACAGTTATACAAGAGTTTACAACCGGCTCGTCATGGAGCTGCCGAGCGTATGGGGGATGATATACGAGTCGCTTGAGAAGAAAGCCGCAGGCAGTCCGGGAGCGAAGCTGGGGGCACTCATAGACCGGCTCAATACGAGGCGGATACTTGAGTTTGTGAGGAATTTCAATCCGGATGCGGTGGTGTGTACGCATTACCTCGGGGCGGAGATACTGGGTCCGCGGCGGATGAAAGGGAAGTTTGGCGCGCCGGTTTTCGTGGTGCTTACCGACTATGATATTCACACGATGTGGATACAGCAGGGCGTCGACCACTACTTTGTGGCAAGCGACGAGATGGCATACGCGCTCACGGAGAAGAAGAAATGCGACGCGACTGTGAGCGTCACGGGGATTCCCGTGATGCCTGTTTTCGCGAAGAAGTACCCCTCGCGGCAGGCCATGAGAAAGAAACTCGGACTTGCCAACGTGCCGACGGTACTTATGTCGGCAGGGGGATTCGGCCTTGGCGATATCGCGGAGGTGGCGGGGCAACTTGCCGAGGCGGCGGGGCGCGCGCAGATACTGGCAATCGCGGGGAAGAATAAGGACCTTGAAGAGGCGCTTCGAGAGGCGGCGGGGCGCTCCGGCGGCAGGATAGTACCGTTCGGGTTTGTGACCAACATGCACGAACTCATGGCTGCAAGCGACATGGCGGTGACCAAAAGCGGGGGGCTCACGTCAAGCGAGTGCATGGCGATGGGGCTGGCGATGGTCATCTGGAACCCCATACCGGGTCAGGAGGAGCGAAACGCCGACTATCTGCTGGAAAAGGGGCTGGCGGTGAGGGCGCATTCGGCGGCGCATCTTGTATTTAAGGTAAAGAAGATGCTTGCCGAGGGGGAGATGCTTGGTAGAATGCAGCGAGCGGCTTTGGCAGCGGGGAGGCCGCAAGCGGCGTATGAGATCGCCCGAGAGGTAATAAAAGCGATTTAGAACTTTGAAAAGTGAAGTGTCTGCAGCAAGAAGGACTTGAAAAATGAGCGAAAGCGGCTGCCTGAACTCGGTCGAACTGGCCAGGAAGTTTGTGACCATTGGCGAGGAGAAGGCGGCGCTGCCGCTTGGAAAGACACTTCTTTTGGCAATTTTAGCCGGGGCCTACATAGGCTTCGGCGCACATCTTGCAACGAGCGTATCCACCGGCAACGGCGAACTCTACGGCATTACAAAACTCATTTCCGGCGGCGTATTCAGCGTGGGGCTCATGCTTGTGGTCATCGCGGGGGCGGAGTTATTCACGGGCAACAACATGATGACGATGGCGCTGTGCAGCCGGAGGGTGTCGCCGTGGGGAGTGCTTGGCAACTGGGGGCTCGTGTATGCGGGCAACCTCGCAGGGTCGATATTTCTCGCGCTCATCGTGGCGTGGGGTTCGGGGCTATTGGCGGGGCCGGTGGGCGGCACGGCGATAAAGATAGCCGCGGCGAAGGTGTCGGTCGAAGGAGTGGGCGGGGTCGGGCATAACTTTGCGTTTTTCCTGCGGGGGATAGCGTGCAATTGGCTGGTGTGTCTGGCGCTTGTGATGGCGGCGGCCTCGCGGGACGTGACGGGCAAGATCCTTGCGATATTCTTTCCGATAATGGCGTTTGTGGCGAGCGGGTTTGAACACTCGATAGCAAACATGTACTTTATCCCGGCGGGGATATTTGCGGCGAAATGTGAGGCGGCGCGCGTGGCGTCTGGGCTGTCGGCGGAGCAACTGGCGGGCATTAACTGGACGTCCATGTGGACGGAGAATCTCATATCAGTGACGCTTGGCAACATCGTCGGCGGGGGGATATTCGCCGGGATGGCGTACTTCTGGCTGCACCTGCGGGGGGCTGATAAAGAGTCTCCGTGCAGCAACGGGGCCACCCCTAACCGTGAAGGTCAAGAGCTCCTCGCCCGGTTTTTCTTTTTCGTATTGCAATGATCGTTTTTCGC
>CALMGO010000255.1 GCA_937863625.1 uncultured bacterium | reverse complement strand
CGAGGCCGTATCCGCTGGAGAGGAGAACGGGGGCATCGGGTTTAATCGCCTTGAGAGCATGAAAGCATTCCCGTGCGTCCATTCCGGGCATGACCATATCGAGAATCACCAGGTCAACGTCGGCCGAATGTTTCAGAAAGAACTCTACGGCTTCCCGTCCACCGGCGGCGGTCGTGACACTGTAACCGAGGCTCGAGAGCATGCCGGATGCAACATTGCGAACGACGTCTTCGTCGTCAACGAGAAGAATGCGTGCTGAGCCGGAGGGCATTGGCGCGCTTGCATCGGGGAGCGGTTTGGCGGCGGATGCGCGGGCGGGAAGATAGACCTCAAAACGGGCGCCGCACCCGGGATCGCTCTGGACGCGGATAAAGCCTCCGTGGTTCTTGACGATCCCGTAGACCATGGCAAGCCCCATGCCGGTTCCCTTGCCCTGCTCCTTGGTCGTAAAGAACGGCTCGAAGATGCGCGAAAGAACCTCGGGAGGGATGCCTGTGCCGGTATCCGAGACTGTGACACGGACGAACCTGCCCTCGGAGGTGTCAGCAATGGAAGCGGCCATGCCGTCGTCTACGTCGACAATCGAGACGTCGATTGTGAGCTCGCCGCCGTCGGACATGGCGTCGCGCGCATTAAGCGCGAGATTGAGGATGGCCTGCTGCAGTTGGCCGGGGTCACCGACAGTCCAGGGAGGCTCGGGCGCAAGACGGCGCGTGATGGAGATGCTCTTGTCCACGGTGCGCGATAGAAAATCCACGACCTCCCGGACGATGTCGTGCAGGTTAACGCCGGTGCGTAGAAACTGCCCGCGACGTGCAAACCCGAGCAACTGGGCGGTGAGTTCGGCGGCGCGCTCGGCGGCCTTCTCGATGGTCTTGGCGGCGTCATGGACCGAGGTGCCGGGCTCTGACTCGAGCTTGAGAATGTTGGCATAGCCGAGGATGCCTGTGAGAAGATTATTAAAATCATGGGCGATGCCGCCCGCCAGCAGGCCGATGGCTTCCATTTTCTGGATCTGCAGTAGTTGCTCTTCGAGGCGTTTCCTTTCCGTGATGTCCACGAACGTGGTAACAACCTGATAGGGGCTGTCCCGGCCGGGGAGAAACTGAGGCGTGGCGTTAATGAGTATCCAGCGATATTCTTCGTTTAAGGCGTTGCAGACGCCCATTGTGAAGCCGATGACCGGGCGCCCTGTTGTAAGCGCGACCATGGCGGGATGCTTGTGCCCGGGGAGTTCCGCGCCGTCCTCGCGGATGGCTTGCCAGCCGGGGTCGAAGGATGTGCGCCCCTGCATCTGGTCGAGAGTAAGTCCGAGGATTCGCTCGGCGGCGGGGTTTGCGGAGGTGATCTTGCCGTCTGCGTCCTGGTAGACGACGCCTTGTGCCATGGTCTCGAAAAGTGTGCGATACTTCTCTTCACTCTCCCTGATGGTGCTTTCGGCACGCTTTCGGTCGGTTATGTCGCGGCTGATGCCGACGAGGCCGCAGACAATACCGTGTTCATCGCGAAGAGCGACTTTGGTGATGAGCACCCATCGCTCGGGCCTGCCGGGAATTACGAGATGAGCCTCCTCGTTGACGAGTGGCGAGCCTGATTCGACTACACGACGGTCCTGCCGGAGAAAACGTTCGGCAAGGTCGGGAGGATACGCCTCCAGGTCGTTCTTGCCGAGAGCGTCGTCAGTGCACGCGGTGCCCATCGCGCGGGCATCGGCGGGGTTTGCGAGCGATTTTCTGAACTGCAGATCCTTAACGTACATGGCGTCGGGGACGATGTCGATGACTGTGCGAAGGAGGTTGCGCTCCTTTGCGAGGGCTTCCTGGGTTTTTCTCTGTTCGGTGATGTCGGCGCCGGACGAAAGCGTGGCGGTTACGTTTCCCTTTTCGTCGGTCAACAGCGTGTTGTGCCAGGCGATGAGTCGCTCTGCGCCGGAACCCGTCAGAACGGAGTTCTCGAAGTATTCGGCGGGCTCGATATTGCCGCTGAGGAGTGCATTGAACTCGGCGGCCACCTTGCCCCTAATGTTCTCGGGGATGAATGTTTCGACCCAATCCAGGCCGAGGACCTCCTCCTCGGGATAGCCGAGGACATCGCAGCCTTTCCGATTAATGAGGCGCACGCGGCGGTCGACGCCAAGCACTATGATGATTACTCCGGCGATCTGAAGGTACCTATCGGTGAGATCCTTGGCCTCCTGGAGGCGCCTGAGGGACTCGGCGTAACGCTCGGCGTCGGACTCCAGCGCTTTGAGCATATTGTTGATTGAGGCGGCCAGTTGAGATATCTCGTCTTCGCCGCGTGCGGAGACGCGGGATCTGAAGTCATCACGACTCGTTACGGTGCTTATGAACCGCGTGAGCTGATAAAGGCGCGACATTATGATTCTGTCGAGGACAAAGAGACGCACAGAGGCAAGAAAGAGCGCAGTCACGCCGGTAACTGCAAGAAAGAAGAGGATGTTCAGGCGAAACTGCCTGCTGAAATCGCGGGAGGCCGAGACGCGCAGGATGAGTGCTGGTTTCCCGTTGATGTCGTTTGCAATCGTATATCCCGCGATAAGGTTCTCGTCCAGCGGCTCAACGGCCGTGTTGCTTTCGGCCAGGATTGAGGAAACCTTTTGGAAATCGGCCGGAAGGGCCGGGTCGGAAACAGGCCTGATCAGAAGCGAAACGTCGGCGGCGCGCTCGATGCGGCTTATCGCCGACGCGTCAAGAACTCGCCCGATAACAAGAGAGCCGCGCGCAGGTCCTTCGCCGGTACTTTTGAGGATGGGACTTGACGTGACGAGAAACGGCATTTGGTCCAGCATGATAATGCCGGAGACGGAGTCGTTTGCATCTCTGCGCTTGAGGAGGGGACCCGTGGGATCGAGATATGCGCTGAGAGACGAGGGGACCGGCGCCTGGCGGGTGCGTTCGAGGTCGAAAAACCTCTCGAAGACAACCTCATCCTTGTTGTCGACCAAAACCATAAAGGAAAAGCGGTTTGTGGAGAAAACCCCGTCGGTGAGTTTGGATGCTACGAAGTCTTCGTTTCTGTCGGAGATGAAGCTGTATGTATCATCCCATGCGGCCCAGTCGGCGACAATGCCCTCCATCGAGGTGAGTTCATTTGTTAGCGCGCCGGTTGCCCTTGATGTTTCTCTGCGGACGAGGTTTTGCTCAGCGCTGTCGGCATAGCGTGCAAGAATGGTGCTTGAGGAGATATAAACGACTGCAAGAAGGCCGAAGACGGTCGCTACGGAAATGAGCAGAGCCTTTGTCCGCACCGTCATGAGTAGCCTCCGACATCCACAGGAAAGCAGTCTCTCACAGGCACAGTCCTGCAACTGCAACAAACCATGTTATCGAGAGAAGCCTGCGTTTACAATCAAAAGGCATTTCACAACGAAACTGCCCGGCGTCAGGGTTGACAAAGATGCGGTTTACAAGAAGATGAAGCGCTGAGCTCTGACGGGCAACGGGTAAAACGCGAACATAGTTCTCCAAGGAAGGTACTCAAATGGAAAAGACGAGACTGGGAAGAACCGGGCTGATGGTAACAAGGACGGCGTTCGGAGCGCTCCCCATACAAAGAACGCCGATGGCCCAGGCGAGGGTTATCCTTAGAAAAGCGTACGACAAAGGCATCAACTTCTTTGACACCGCGCGCGGATACACCGACAGCGAGGAAAAGATGGGCGCCGCGCTCGCGGACGTGCGGGACAAGATCATCATCGCCACCAAGAGCGGCGCGTCGACAGGCAAAGAGCTGACCGAGCACCTGGAGACGAGCCTTGCCAATATGAAGACCGACTACGTGGACATCCTGCAGCTTCACAACCCCGGGACGATCGCGGACCCGGCGGACCCCCAGAGCGCGTACAGCGCGCTCATGAAGGCGAAGAAGGCTGGAAAGGTGAGATTCGCCGGAATATCCAATCACCGCATTGCCGTCGCCAAGGAAGCAGTCCCGTCCGGCCTCTTTG
>CALMGO010000254.1 GCA_937863625.1 uncultured bacterium | reverse complement strand
CCATCGCTACGACACTAGCGGACACCTCTGGCATGGACGTTACTATTCATGCGTCATGGATGAACCGCATCTGTGGGCCGCCGTGCACTATGTCGAATGCAATCCGGTTCGAGCGGGTATCGTAGACTGTGCAGAAGATCATCCCTGGTCGAGCGCCGCTGCGCGCTGCGGCCTGCGCGATGATGTGCTCCTGTCGGGGGCATTTCCGCCGCCGGGCGTCGTGGCGGATTGGCGTGCCTGGCTGGCCGATGAAGACATAGCGGGGACGCTCGCCGTACGAAAGCATACTCGTACTGGGCGGCCCTGTGGTTCGGAGATGTTTGTTGCCCGGCTCGAATCCTCCCTCGGCCGAAAACTCGCCAGGCAACGCCCAGGTCCCAGACCTCCAGCCCCCGATTAATCGGACAGTCACCTGGATTAGGAGCCGGGAAAAGGAGGCTGATGAGTGACCACTTATTCACGCCGCCGTCTGCCAAACGGCGCGACGATAGCATTGAGTCTGGTTCCGCTGTTCATCCTAATCTTTACGTTTAAGTACTTCTACACGAACTGGGTAATGGATTTCTTTCTTGATACGCCGCTGCAAAACATCTCAGCAGGCCTCTACGGCGCCTGCATGGCATTCGCGCTGTCGCCGCTTGAGAACCGCATTGGAACGCGAATGTTCAAATGCGCCGTCGTAGCTCTTATCATGGGATGCCCGTGGCATATGCTGTACACAGTTGCTGACTTCTTCATGATACTACCTGCTGTGATACTGTCCGCCTTCATTGCCACGAGACGGTTTGTTCCGACTCCTTTCGCCCACCAGACATTGCTGAGGATTGCTGTGTTGACGCTTTACCAGTTTGTGAGGGCGCTGGTTGCAGGAGGGGTGTGGTTGGCGATAACGCTGGCCGCTATGACTCGCTTGGGGCATACCGAAATGATCGCCGATCACGAGTTCATATTTGCTGCCATGTCATTTGGAGTGGTGGCAGGCGTCTTGCTGTTTGACTGGTTCGCCAAGAGAGCATTTATGCTGTTGTCTGACTCCGAGGGGACCCCCGGACAATTAAAGGGACGGACAATTAAAGGGACAGTCACCTTAATTAGGCACCCCCAAAATCGTATCTTGCTCCTGGATAAGAACTTAGAAAATCATAATTAAGGTGACTGTCCCTTTATCTCCCGCTATCCTTATCTCCACGAGATACAGTTCGTCTTCGTTTACCGCCATCACGTGCAGTTTGTTCTCGTCATCAAATACGAGGTTTCTCTTAAGATTCCGGAACCGCCTGTCCGCCACCTCGCCCCGACATTCCCTGGTCTCGGCGCCGTCCACCACCACGACCCACGCGTCGCCGCGCTGGCCCGTATACGCCACGCACCCCTTGCCGTACGATATCCATTCAATTCTGTCAAAGCGCTTCTCCCCCTCTACGCCGTCAACGACGACAAACCACTTCTCACCTCTTTGCGCCGCATGCGCCATGTGCTTCCCGTCGTCGCTCCAGACCGGGTCCCGCACGCCTTCATAGGTTCCGCCTGCTTCGCCGTCCCTTATGACGGTACATCCGTCATCCAGCTTTGCGGCGTACGCCATGTGTTCGCCTGACAAGTCAAATACTGCGCTTCGCACCGCTGCATACTCACTCGGCAGCTCTTCGCCGTCCACCACCATGAAATGCTTCTCGCCTCGCGCCGCCGTGTAAGCATAGCGCCGCCCGTCCCGGCTGAAGACGACATCATCGGTCTCGTCATATGCCGGGCCTGCCGCCCAGTCTGCCGACACGAAACTTTCCTCACCTTGGTTGAAGCAATACGCCATGTGCGTGCCGTCAGCGCTTGTCACAAGTGTTTGCGCTTCAATCCATTCATGCCGCGGTCCTTCCCACCCTGCCCACACGACGAAAAACGCTCCATCCTGCCAGACAACATAGCCCACACTCCTGCCGTCAGGCCTCATTCTCATTCCACCCGTAAGCATTCCCTGGTAGCGCGGATTTTCCAAACCGTCATGTACCACAAACTGA
>CALMGO010000253.1 GCA_937863625.1 uncultured bacterium | reverse complement strand
GCCTGCGCTCACACTCCACTGGGGGGCAATTTACAGAAAGAATGTTACACCCCCTAAGGCCCGAGGGAACTGAGCATGCGAAGTCTCTGTATTTGGGTGCTGCTGACAGTCTTGAGTGCAGGCTGTTCCTCTGTCGACAGGCGTAGCGAAGGACAGACGGCCTTTCTCGAACTCTGTACGAGCGCCATCAAAAACCCGTCGGAGGGTTTGCAGAAACTTGTCCGAAGTTCATATTGGGACAGAAACGACGGCTTCTTCGATGCGTTGAACGAACGCGAGTATGAGGACATCGCTGTGATGCTGGAAGTGTTCCATGGCGTTCCGGTGACAGGGCGCAACTATGACAGGTACGCAAACGCTTCGGACTCGATTGTACTTGCTGTGCTTGAGTGTCTTGACGATACACAGGCGCTTGTGCCAGGAAGAGATAGCAGGGACTACTACTGGACTGCGTACCAATGGGAAGCTTGGATAAGCGCACACATGGAGGCGATCAGGCTCTGCGAGAGAAGCCCTTCCTACCAATGCTTGGTGAAGGAGATCATGCGTTCTCTCCGAGAACACCCCAACTCTAAGGAACCGCGCAATGTATGCAATTCTCGCAATCTTGCTGCTGACGGATGCTGGGATCGTTTGTACGGTTGCGCTGGGTATGACCGGAGACATCACAACCGGCATCGCGAGCGCGTACATAATCGGCGCGTTGGTGCTGGTGCAGGGCGCTTTATGCATTTTCGGGTGGATGAAAGCTAAGCGTCATGACAGATCCCTTTGGGGGATGCTTTTTATAGGCCATACACTGCTTTCGGTAGCGTTCTTTGTGCTTACGGAAACGGGCCTGATATACGATCTTGCGCAGAGCTTCACATAGCTAACTATGAGCCACTTCTGCATCTTGCGAGAATGTCGGAATGTCGGGGGAATGTCGGGGACATCTTACTAAATTATTGAACGGGCTGTGCCTGTCACGTTCTGCGTACTGTGTGCCCCCGCCCCGATTCTCTCTGTTCTGGATTCCAACGATCGTTTTTCGCGCGCTGTCAGAATACTGGCAGTAATCTGTGCCTCTTGCCTCGCCTGCGCCGGGTCTGTGGATAAACAGAGTTTTAGCTTTCCGCTGTTCTTCGTGTCCTTGGTGTTCTTCGTGGTGAGCCCGCTTTGATTTTGGTTTGGGGGCTTTCCGCATTCATTATTCGCTACCGGGTCCTTCGTAGTTTACCCGCCTGTGGAGGGCCCTCGTGGCGAAGTAGGATTCAGCATTGTCTGCTTCTCCGCCGCCTCGGCCGTCACGCGCTCGCGCCGCCGGTGGACCCTGCGCCACACAAACCTCACCACCAGAAACACGATGCCGAGCGCCACGGCCGCCGCGATAAACGGCACCACTACCGTCAATATCGAAAGCCCCAGCGACGCTCCCGCCTCCACCGTCGACACTACAGAGTTGCCCGCGCCTCCCGTCGTCGCGGTCGATGTCGCCCGCACCGCGGTCGTCGCCGCCTGCACGACGCCCGCCGCACCGCCGCCTGCTACCGCTGCGAGCCCCCACTTGAGCATCGGGCTCATGTCCCCGATAAAAGACGCCGTCACGATAGTCCCCGCCACCACCGCCGCGGGCCCCGCGACCGCATCGAGGAAGTTATCCACCCAGGGTATGTAATACGCTGTTATCTCTAACACCGTCGCCGTCGAAAACGCGATTATTGCTGGTACGCTTGTCATCCACTCCCAGCCTTGTGCGACGGAGAGCTGACCCGTTCGTCCGGCGATGCTCACTACCAGGAGCGGCACGAATACGCGAAATCCGCATGCCGCGCTAAGTCCTATTCCTATCATTACGCCGAAGATGATGCTGGGCGTGTCACCGTCCATATTGGCCTCCTCGTGGTTGCCTGCGTTTGTGCGGTGATGCCGTGCTCGACGTGAGCGACGCTCAGACGGTCATTATCTCTTCGACCTTCTTCGCGACGTGGTCGTCGACCAGTTTCTCGTACTTGTGTATGAGTTCGAGGATCTCGTCCTTGCCCTTGAACGCGGCGTCCTCGGTGATGACAGAATCCTTCTGCTCTGTTTCGAGTTGCTTATTGGCGTCGCGCCTCACGTTGCGCAGTGCCACCTTGGTCTCTTCGGCAAGGTTCTTCACGTGGTGCGATATCTGCTCGCGCCTCTCGCCCGAAAGCGGTGGCACAGAGAGTCTCACCAGTTTGGAGTCCGCCGACGGCGTGATGCCGAGGTCCGACGCCTGTATGGCCTTTACTATGTCCTTGATGCATGAAGGGTCAAAAGGCTTGATTACGATGAGTTTCGGGTCGGGCGTGCCTACCTGCGCCATGTCCTTGAGCGGCGTCTGCGTCCCGTAGTAATCCACCCTGATGTGGTCCACCAGGCTCGCGGATGCCCGTCCTGTCCTTATCGTGCGCAGTTCCCGCGCGAGCACTTCCGCGGCCTTCTCCATGCGGTCTTCGGCGTCGAAGAGGATATCGTCAACCGGCATCTTTCTCTTCCCCCACTGTGGTTCCTATCGTTTCCCCGTTCACCGCGCGCGCGACGTTGCCCTTCACTTTGAGGTTAAAAACTATTATGGGCAATTTATTATCCATGCAAAGCGAAATCGCCGTCGAATCCATCACATTGAGACGGTTGTTGAGTACGTCGAGGTATGTCAGACGGTCGTATTTGACCGCCTTGGGGTCTTTCATCGGGTCCGCGTTGTATACTCCGTCGACCTTGGTCGCCTTGAGTATGACGTCCGCGCTTATCTCCATCGCGCGAAGCGCAGCGGCCGTGTCCGTCGTAAAAAATGGGTTGCCCGTGCCCGCGGCAAATATCACGATGCGCTTTTTTTCGAGGTGCCTCAGCGCCCTGCGGCGGATAAACGGCTCCGCCACTTCCTGCATGTTTATCGCCGACAATAGCCTCGTCTGAATGCCGAGGTTTTCAATCGCGTCCTGCAGGGCCATGGCGTTTATCACCGTCGCCATCATCCCCATGTAGTCCGCCGTCGCGCGGCTTATGCCGTTGGCGCTCATCTGCGAACCGCGGACTATATTGCCGCCGCCGATGACCACCGCCAGCTCGACGCCCAGCCGCCAGGCCGATGCGGCCTCTTCGGCTATGTATGTCACTTCCTCGGGGTCGATACCGAAACTGCCCGTCTTGGCAAGTCCTTCGCCGCTCAACTTCAGAAGCACCCTCTTATACGCAGGTGTTTCTTTTGGCACTGGCAGCGCCCCTCTTTAGTGTGTTAGGATTCCTCGCCGACTGCGAACCGCGCGAACCGTCTGACCACGATCTTTTCGCCGACCTTGCCGGAGAGCTCCTTGACCAGCTGCTCAATCCGGAAATCGCCGTTCTTTACCCACACCTGGTCGAGCAGGCATCTCTCCTCGAAAAACTTGAGCAGTTTGCCGTCCACTATCTTGTCGACTATGTTGGCGGGTTTGCCCTTCACCTGCTCGGCATAGATGGCGCGTTCCTTTTCGACGATATCCGCCGGGACCTCCTCGCGCGATACCGCGAGAGGGTTGGTCGCGGCGACCTGCATCGCCAGGTCCTTTGCCAGCGTGCGAAATTCGTCCCCGCGCGCCACAAAGTCCGTCTCGCAGTTGATCTCCACGATGACGCCTATCTTGCCGTCGCTGTGGATATAACTCCCGATAAAGCCCTGCCCGGCGGCCCGGCCCGCGCGCTTATCCGCTGCGGCCATGCCCTTCTTGCGGAGAATCTCTATCGCCTTCTCCATGTCGCCGCCCGCGTCCGTGAGGGCCTTCTTGCAATCCATCATTCCTATGCCGGTCTTGTCGCGCAGTTCCTTAACCGCGGCTGCACTGATAGCCATCACATTCTCCTGATCTCGTTTGTGTCCGCTAAACCGTCGTCTCGGTGCCGGCGGCTTCCGGCGCGCTCACTGCAGGCGCCACGCTCACCGATTCCTTGGCGGCCGCGGCCGCGTCCTTCTGGACCTTGCCTACCTTGCCTTCTATCACGGCGTCTGCCATCGTGCTCATCACCAGCCGT
>CALMGO010000252.1 GCA_937863625.1 uncultured bacterium | reverse complement strand
TGCACGAGTCCCAGCTCTGCGACTCTCATTGGGAAATCCCGGTAACTGTGCTGATTGCTCTTGTATATCAACATGTTGCCGGGGCAGTTCATTGGCTTTATGGCGTACCCCTGCTCATCTATCTCGGTGAAATACATATTGTCGCGGTAGTGGTCCCAATGTCCGCTCTGCTGCCAGAGTTCCTCCCTGAGGATAATCGGCGTGCGGGTCTCCGAGTACCCTTCCCGCGTATGGACTTTGCGCCAGTAGTCGATTATCGCATTAAGTACTATCATTCCACGCGGATGAAAAAACGGAAATCCCGGCCCCTCGTCATGAAACGAAAAGAGGTCCAGTTCCCTGCCCAGTCTGCGGTGGTCGCGTTTCTTGGCCTCTTCCAGAAGGTGCAGGTAGTCCTCAAGCTCCTTCTTGCTGAAGAATGCCGTCCCGTATATCCGCTGCAGCATCTTGCGGTTGGAGTCGCCGCGCCAGTAGCTCCCCGCGATGCTCGTAAGCTTGAACGCCCCTATCTTGGAACTATCTGCCACGTGCGGCCCGCGGCACAGGTCCACAAATCCGCCGAGTTCATAAAGTGACACGCTGTCGTCGGCGATATCTTCCAGGAGCTCTACCTTGTAGTCCTGCCCGACGCGCTTCATCTCCGCGACCGTGTCCTTGCGGCCTTTGACGCTGCGTCTGAAGGCGACTGCCTCGGCGACGATCTTCGCCATCTCGGCCTCGATCTTTTCAAGGTCCTCCGGTACAAAGCGCGCCTCAAGGTCAAAGTCATAGTAGAACCCGCTGTCTATGGCCGGCCCTATCGCAAACTTCACCTCGTCGCCGTATAGCCGCTTCACTGCCGCCGCCATGACGTGCGCCGTGCTGTGCCTCAGCAGTTCGAGAGCTTCCGGCGATTTCGACGTGATGATCTCCACTGTTGCCCCGTCTGTCACCCTGGCCGTAGTATCGACGGGCGCTCCGTCGATCTTGCCGGCAAGCGCGGCCTTGGCAAGCCTTGGACCTATGGCCTGCGCCACGTCCAGTAGTGTCGCGCCGTCTTCCACTTGCAGTGCGGCGCCGTCGGGGAGTTTTACCGTAAGCATGGCATCTCTCGCTTGGAAAAAAACAAATGGTGGGCGATACTGGACTCGAACCAGTGACCTCTAGCTTGTCGAGCTAGCGCTCTAGCCAACTGAGCTAATCGCCCACCTGAAGAGGTGACGTCTACTGTCTTACCGCCGCGTAATGCCGGCTCCTTCCGGAAAATTCGTCCCATACATTGGACAGATTGAGACCTTACGCGACTATGATACTCACAGCGCGTTTCCAGTCAATCCCAAATCGCTTCCCTTGCTACACCTGCGGCAGACTCGCCATCGACTTCTCAATGGCTTCCTGCGGGTACGGGAAGTTGACGAGTTTATTTGCAAAGTACGCGTCGTAGGCGCCCATGTCAAAATGCCCGTGCCCCGACAGGTTGAAGACGATTGTCTTCTTCTCGCCGGTCTCCTTGCACTTGCGCGCTTCCTTGATCGCGCTGCAGATCGCGTGAGACGTCTCCGGCGCAGGGATGATCCCTTCCGTCCTTGCAAAGAGCACCGCCGCCTCGAAACACTCCAGCTGGTCGAGCGCCACCGCCTCGATCGTCCCGTCTCCCTTCATGGCCGACACTATCGGGGCCATGCCGTGGTAGCGAAGTCCGCCCGCGTGAATCCCCGGCGGCACAAAGTCGTGACCCAGTGTGTACATCTTCATCAGCGGCGTCATCTTTGCCGTATCGCCGAAATCATATGCGAACGCACCCCTTGTAAGTGTCGGGCAACTCGACGGCTCGACCGCGATTATCCGCATCTTCTCGTTCTCGAGTTTGTCCGGTATGAACGGCGCCACAAACCCGCCGAAGTTCGACCCGCCTCCTGTGCAGCCGATGAGAATGTCCGGCTCGTCGCCGGCGATCTTGAGCTGCTTCTGGGTCTCCAGCCCGATTACAGACTGATGCAGGATCACGTGGTTCAAAACGCTTCCGAGCGCGTAGTTGGTGTCCTTGCGCGTCGCGGCGTCTTCGACCGCCTCGCTTATCGCGATGCCCAGGCTCCCGGGGCTGTCCGGGAACTGCGCCAGAATCGCTCGCCCGGCGTTGGTCTTGTCCGACGGGCTTGGTATTACTGTACCGCCCCACGTGTGCATCATCGACCTGCGATATGGTTTCTGCTGGTAGCTCACCTTCACCATATACACCATGCACTCGAGGTCGAAATACTTGCATGCAAACGACAGCGCGCTACCCCATTGTCCCGCGCCGGTCTCTGTCGCCAGTCTCTTGATCCCTGCCTTCTTGTTGTAATACGCCTGCGGTACGGCTGTGTTCGGCTTGTGGCTGCCTGGAGGGCTTACGCTCTCGTTCTTGTAGTAAATGTGCGCCGGTGTTCCAAGCGCCTGTTCGAGCTTGAGCGCCCTGTGAAGCGGCGTCGGACGCCACAGTGACAGCACGTCAAGCACTTCCTGCGGTATGTCTATCCACCGGTCCGTCGACACTTCCTGCCCGATGAGTTCCATCGGGAATATCGCGCTCAGGTCGTCCGGCCCCACCGGCTTCTTCGTGCCCGGATGGAGATAGGGTTCCGGCTTGGTCTTCATATCCGCCAGGACGTTGTACCACTTGCGCGGCAGCGCGTCCTCGCCCAGTAGTATCCTGTGTGCAGACATCACTTTCCTCCTGATTGCTGACTGCCCCTTGGCCGTTTCGACCAAAACCTCTGCCCGATACATAACCGACACATGACAACGTCGCGCATTTTAGCGAGTATTCCTCGATTGCCAAAGGTTTTTTGCCCCAAAATGAAGAGTCCGCCGCCTTTTTTGCCGTCGCAGCCCCCGGCGCTCGCATTGCACCCCCGGTTCACCCCCACGCGCGTGGGGAATACGTAAGCGTGACCTTGCCGTAGAAATGATTGTAGCCACACTCGTATAGAACGCCCCCAGCCCAAACTAAACAGAGAGGGTCGTTCCCTTTATCGTGTGCCAAGGGACACCCCCTTTACTCTGTTGTCTCTGTTGCCTCTTCAAACTGAATGCCATGGTCTCCGGGGAATGGCTTCGTATGGTCGTTTGTTCCATACGTTATTTCTTCCGGTATCCCGTCAGGAAAAGCTGTACAGAATTCTTCTGTCGGTTCCAACCCTCTAAGGATACTCCGCTCGTTTATAGGCGAAGGCATGTACCCCTGCCAGTGCTTACAATTCCTATCAATACATTTACTTGGAGCAGGTATCATAAGAAAAACCTCCTGTAGTACTATCCTCTTTCAAACACTAAGGTTTTGTACGGGGCAGATATTTCGGTTCACCCCCACGCGCGTGGGGAATACGGGTTTCTGTGTTCCTATTTTCTTCAGCACTTCGGTTCACCCCCACGCGCGTGGGGAATACCCATCGCCATAAGACCCTGCCGCCTGTGTGCCCGGTTCACCCCCACGCGCGTGGGGAATACGCCGCATGGCGTGGTGTTGACCTCAAGCGTATCGGTTCACCCCCACGCGCGTGGGGAATACATAGGGTCCACAGCGTGGGTTGAAAGCGGAAACGGTTCACCCCCACGCGCGTGGGGAATACGTTCGGAAGGTTCACGGTCGAGTAGCCTGTCGCGGTTCACCCCCACGCGCGTGGGGAATACTAAGCCTCAGGCCACTGCGCGGTCTTAACCGCCGGTTCACCCCCACGCGCGTGGGGAATACGACCCTCGCCCTTTCAGGATATTCGTCGGAGTCGGTTCACCCCCACGCGCGTGGGGAATACAGAGACCGACGTTTTGAGCACGGGGGCCGCGCCGGTTCACCCCCACGCGCGTGGGGAATACACTCCCGGGCCCCGGCGAGGGGTTAGAGGCGGCGGTTCACCCCCACGCGCGTGGGGAATACCATTCATCTGTCGGCGCCTCGCGCCATCCGGCCGGTTCACCCCCACGCGCGTGGGGAATACCGTAGGCCGCCGTTGTCCGCCGCCGCCTTCATCGGTTCACCCCCACGCGCGTGGGGAATACGCAGGCTTGAGGCCTCGATGAGGACATCCGGGCGGTTCACCCCCACGCGCGTGGGGAATACGGCAGTTCGATATGGTCCGCGCCGCCGCCGGGCGGTTCACCCCCACGCGCGTGGGGAATACCCCGAGGCGAGCATCCTTTCGACGGCTGCGCTCGGTTCACCCCCACGCGCGTGGGGAATACGGCCTCTACTCGCACTGGTGGCCGTGTCGCCGCGGTTCACCCCCACGCGCGTGGGGAATACGACACGTCTTCTCTTCCCATCCCTTGGCACGCCGGTTCACCCCCACGCGCGTGGGGAATACACCAACATCTTGTGCCATGCTCGCACGCAACACACGACCGAACGCTCCCGAATATTGCTATTTGTCAAAGAACGCGGTCAGGCGCCTTGACGTTACCTCTAATTCTTCGCGGGGACCCGTACCAGCGCCAGGCCCTCATAGTCCACCATCTCGCGCGACCATGCGCCATACGAGCGGTAACTGTACCCTTGCGGGCTGCGGTCAGTCCAGATCTGCAGAACGCCGCCCCCCTTCTTCTTCTGGAGCGCCATTTTCCACAGTTCGTCTCTCACCCGGGCCGTCGGATTCCCAAGGAATACGCCCGACCGCGGCTCTATCAGCCAGCGAGATAATGCGCCCTTCAAGCTCGCCGGGACTTTCTCCAACATCATCACCAGCATCCAGCACCTCCGCAATGTCAGGAAGAATGCGCTGCATCAGCCCCGTGTCATAAAACACATCCCTGCATGCGATGCGCGCGCGGCGCTCCACGTCTGACGGGCTTTCCTTGACGACGTTGAACGCTATGGGCAGAGTGATCTCGGTCTTGTAGAGATCTGCGATGTCGTAGACGAAAGACAGCATCTTACCCACATGGATGAACCCGATGGCAGGCGAGTAGCCTGCCGAGAGAATGGCTGCGTGACATATCCCGTAGAGGCACGAGTTGGCGGCGGACAGCGCCCGGTTGGCCCCGTCAGAATTGGCCCAGGAGTCCTGATCGTAGTTGCGTGCGTCCCATGGCACTCCCGTGGCGGCAGACATCTCCTGATACGCTCTGCGGACGCGTGCGCCTTCCATGCCGCGTACCGACTCTATGGATACATCCGGCGGGAGTTTGTCGGGGAAGCGCTTTTCGTACATTCGCCGGATGACCTGCATCCGAGACTCATCGTCGGAGAAAAGCGCCGCCTGCCGCAGGAGCCGCCTCGAATGATGCGTGCCGCCCGTGGAGTGCGCATACAGTCTGACTCCGGCTTCTCCCGCCCACGTCACGAGGCAGTTGTTGTCCGCAAGCACCCTCATGGCCGCATGCGTCACCGCCGTACCGGGACCCAGCATGAGAAATCCGAGTTGGTCGATGGGGATGTGCGTCACCCCTTCGGCGGCCCAGAAAGCCAGAGACTGCTCGTCCTTGTCGAGCCGTCCGTGTTCGAGATACACGTGACTCCACCGGTCGGAAAACTTCGGCAGGATGTGCAGGTCTCTCCCCATCACGCCCTCGCCACAGAAAGCAGCCCGAACCCGAACGCCTTGCCCGGCCCTACGCCGCGCACGACCGTCTCGCGAAACGCTTCCGCATCCGTCACCGTGAGTATGCCGTCGTACCGGGCAGATTTCAGGTTGTGCCCATCCCCTCCGGATTGCTTACTCACATACACAAACCCCGGCTGAATGACGAGGCACTCGGAATTTACCTCAAAGCCGCCTGCCGTCGCCCTCGCAGTCAGCCATTCGCCGAGCAGGTCGTTTGTCACCGGTACTCGCCTGCCGTGACGACGCTTTCCATCAGGCCCGCTTTTGGTGTCTACCTTGCGCGTCGGGTTCGCCAGGATCCGAAAGCGGAGACTCTGACCTTCTGTGAAAGAAGGCATGATCGCCCTCACCTGTGACGGAGCCGCGAGGAGGTGCTTGGCGTTATGGAAGGCATATTCCCAGTCTGGCTCCAAAGCGGATTGCACTAAAAGCACAACGCGTCCTCCCGACACTGTGTCGATCCGAAAGAGAAATCCCGCGTCCGTCTTGCGCTCTACGTGCACCTGCCCGACTCCGAAGTCCGCCGACTTAAAGGGCTTCAAAAACTCTGAGTCATCGGACACTCTCGCCACCGATGGGAATGCCATGCATAGCCGCTGGTGCACTCGATAGAGATTCCGCAGCCACAACCGCCCAGGCCGCGGGCGGTCGGAGTTCTCTCCCACGTCAATCAAAAGATGTGACAGGAACATCACTCCACCTCCTTGGCAGCCAAGCGTCGTCGCCGGGTCTCAAGGGAACGAAACTTAACAATCTCTGCCCGCTTGGCCGTGATGATCTCACGCCAGCGCAGTTCCTCCGGGTCTATCCGGTCAAGCCCCATGCCAAGGCCGTATTCAATCATGGTGACGGCATCATGGCAAAGGCGGCACAGCGAACGCAAATCCTCCTGATCCTCGTCACCGCCTGCACGGCGATACGTCACATGCTGCACGGTCGTGGCGGGAGCCTTGCAGAAGACACACAACCCGCAGTCGCGTTCCATCCGTTCAGCGCGCCGCTTCTTGTACTCCGTGTTGCCATAGTCGGCTCGTTGACGTGGAGGCACTGGGGTGGCGCTATGCGCTGCCTTGTCAGCAATATTGACTTCACAGTTGCGGCCAACGGGTAATCGTCTACGTACCACGAAACGCGCGCGGTGTGACGGGGGTTCGAGGGTCAGCGGCACGTCATACCAGATCAGTGCGTCCGCAGGCGCCTCTGCTTCCTCGGGTGTCGCCCTCCACTCAAGAAGGCAGTCGATAGATTGGGGCGGCATGTCACCGCTCATCCGCTTTCGCCATGCGATCGACGTGATAGCGGACAGCATGTCGGGAAACTCACCCGCTGGCTGCTCCCAGACGGGGCGCGCTGGGGGACAGCACTTTCTCCCCAGATAGAGCGTCCAGCGGGGATTCCGAATTGCCGCCGACAATTCAGTAATCAGTGCCGGCTCTCCCTGAAGCGCCACAAGGAAACTTGCGTCGCAGAGGTACTCGCGCCGCGTCAAGAGCGCCCCTTGTTTTGTTTTTCGCGCGCCTTCAGCGATTCGCATGTCCATCCGGGCTCCGACCGTATGATAGTCCCACCAGCGTATGCCCGGCGCGTCAATCCGTACGCCCATGCGCAACTCGGCAAGTCTTGTCAGCCACACATCTGCGGCCTCAGATCGCGTCACGCCTAAAGCTGCGCAGAGCAACCCGATTACCCCGGACTTGGTCGGCGCCTCGCCTGTCCGGCGCACGACAAATTTGGACTCCTGATTGCCCCACGACTGCATCGGTGCGTCGAGACGAAGGAAAAGCGTGTTGGAGCTCATAGCGCCACCTGTGACTCAACAACTACCTTCTGCACCTCCCCCCAATCGTGACCTGTGGCGGTAACGGTGGCTGAAATCAAATCATCAAGCGACTTGACGTCGGCATCAGCAAGGTTGATTTCCTTCTTGTCTTCGGCAACATACAGACGGTAGCGAAGGTTGGGCGAGAACCAGACACGCTTCTGAGGTCTTCCGTATCCGACCTCTATGTCACGAACGCACGTCGCCAGTTGTGCGATACTTTGCGACACGATGTCACGTCCGCCCTTCGCGGACACGGGATAGGCGAATGCATTGGCATAGCTAACAGGGCTATCCTTGATCTCGACAAGAATCCCGTCCGGCGGATTGTGCGCAGCAAAACTGTTCTGTTTCCCGGTAGGATTGACTGTTGCGGCGCCCCGTAGAAAGGCTCCAACAGTGTGTGCGGCCAGTTTCTCGTTACCGTTGAGATTGTCCACCAGAGTTTCCCAGTGTATTGAAAAATACTTGTAGAAGCATGCCGAGGCAAACATGGCTTCGTCCACGTACCCCGCTCCGGCATCATCGCCCGGTACATCGTCGGCAGCGACGTAATAGTCAACCTCGGGACGCGCTTCATGTGTCGAAATGGCATGTGCCACCTGTAATGCCGCTTCTACGGTCGTGTCAGTGAGGACGCCCGTTTCAAGCATCCTGCCGCTTAGCGCCATGTCCGGTACGGCAGTTCGCTCGGCTATCAATCTGCCGAACTCCTTTGCCAGTTCGGCGTCGGTTTTCTCAGTACCGCCTTCTAAGAGTGCGGCCATCTCGCCAATCGCCCCGTGCGTCGTGTACACAAGCATGTCGGTTTTGTCCTCATCCTTGGGAGCAATGCCGCACTCCTTGAGAATCTTAGCCGCGCGCTTCTTCACATCGGACTTGCCGCCGACCCTCTTCGCAATAAGCCGCGCCAGCTGCCTTGTGCGTATGCCGCCGAGCAGAGTCTGAAATCCCGTGCTCATACGGATGCTTCGTTTTATGCACTGGCTGGATATGCGAGAGCGCAAGACGCCTCCGAAGTAGCAGGTCTTCGGCGCTCCGAGGTCATCCCGGTTCAGGTTGGCCGGGCTGTGGTTCTGAATTGCATGAATCTCGATCAACATATTTGTCCCCTTTCGTCTGTTCCAAGGAATTGTTCCGCCCATCTACGCCTTGTGGACTCCCGCTCCCAAATGGAAAGGTCGTCTGTCAGCTTCACCCAGTCAAGCGTAAGGCCATTTGACGCGATTTTGTTGAGCGCCCAGCGAAGGTAGGGCCCTATTGTGTCGAGCGGCTGCATAAGCATCTCGTCGAACTTCTGCCTGAAGCGTTCTCTTTCGCTCTCTTCGCCGGAGTGACATTTTCGCAGTTGGCGTGCGATCACGTCCCCCGCCGAGTGCGCGAGCGGTCGAACCGCGTATACCTTCGCAATGAGCCATGCCACCTCTCGGCGCGGTGCGCTTTGGCTTTTCTCACGTAAAGGCCACCATAGGCCCGTAAACAGGTCAAACCCGTCCACGGATTCGTCGAGTCCCCGCCCTGCATGTGTTCGAAGAAGTCCTATGTCTCCCTTTTTTAGCCGCGTCAGAATGCTCACGTACTGTTCTGTGGCTGTGCCGCTCACTTGCCCTCTCCTTTGCCTTTTCGGGCCTTCTCGGGCTTTCCTGCCCGCGCCGACATGTCC
>CALMGO010000251.1 GCA_937863625.1 uncultured bacterium | reverse complement strand
CGGCCGCCAGGCGTCTGCGATATTCATCCAGGATCGCGGCTGTCGCCGAGGCGCCGCAGCGCGTTGCGCCGGTGTCCCGCACCATGATCAGGGAATCGAGGTCCCGCACTCCCCCCGCGGCCTTGACCTGGACTTTCGGTGAACAGCTTTCGCGCATCAGGCGCAGGTCGTGTTCGGTCGCGCCTTTGTAGCTATAGTTTCCGTCCGGACCTTTGACAAAACCGTATCCGGTGGAGGTCTTCACCCAGTCGGCCCCTGCACGTTCAGAGATCTGGCAGAGCCTTCGTTTGAAGTCGTCGGCACTCAGGCCCGCCCCGCCTTTGGTGAGATAGTCGGTCTCGAAAATCACCTTGACCTTAGCGCCGTGTTTGTGGGCTTCGTCGCAGACGGCTTTCACGTCTCGTTCGACGTATTCCCAGTCGCCGCTCAAGGCCTTCCCGATATTGATGACCATGTCGAGCTCCGTCGCCCCGTCGCGGCAGGCGAGCTCCGCCTCGTGGCGTTTGCATTCGGTCAGGCTGTTTCCGTGCGGGAAGCCGATGACGCAACCTACAACGACCCCGGTGCCCTTGAGCAACTCGGCCGCGCGTTTGACACCGTAGGGTTTGACACATGCCGACGCCACGCCGTACTCGGCAGCCAGCCGGCAGCCATCGTCAAGCTCAGAATCGGTCATGGCCGGGTGCAGCAGGGAGTGGTCTATCATTTTGGCAAGCTGCTCGTAAGTGTACTTCATTGCGCCCCCATTCTGGTCGAATGCTTATGGCCGGCATACGTCGACGTCTAACGTGATTTCCTGTTGCTGTTGCCCTGCACGACATTATACGGCAAAGCAGCCGTAGTGGTAGCCAGAACGTAATCGCAGAGAGTAGACAGGAGAAAGTAGACCGTCCCGAGTGTCGGGGAGAGAGGCGCTCGTTTGAACCGAATCCGGAGGCAATCGCCGGATACTTTCCCGCTTTCATAGGCCCGCCACTGCATCATATTGTAACGGTACTGGAACTCGCCGAAAACCTGAAATAGCCGAGTTGACACAGGCTCATGTGGTTAATGCGCGCCGTCACATTTGAAGTCAACCGGCAATGTCATTGTTCATTCTCATCCAATCGCGAATCCAGGCCTTGCAGGTGACGGCGTGACTCTGAGTTGAGGGACCAGCCATCCTCAACTCGCCCGTGCTTCAACAGCGGCACGATCGCGCCATGCTTGCGGAGGAGTGCATGCACGTCTCCGACAGGGAGGTCTTCAGGGTCAATTCCAGCCGATGCGCCGAGCGCCGCCATCGCACCGGCAGCCTGACCGGTAGCCATGCACGTGGCCTGCACGCGCAGTGCGGAGTTGGCCAGGCGGTCGCTCGACAGACAGCGTCCTGCAACCAAGAAGTTACGGCTCCCGCGTGGCAGCAGCGCTCCACGAGGCACCGTCGGTACGACTCCCTCGGAAAGCGGTTCGCACTTCAGCCCCCCATCAGATGGCATGTGGAGGTCCAAGGGGTAGAAGGAATAGCACACTGCATCATCCCACACTCGACCGGATTGGTAGTCCTCAACTGCCACCGTACGCTTTCCAATGATGGTGGCCGTCTCTCGCACCCCACATTCAGGTGCTGCTTGCTGTATGGTAAGGTCCTCAAGTCCAGCTTGCCGCCGCAGAAATCGGAAAAGCCTCAGCAGACTGCGTCGCGCCTCCAGTTCCAGTTGTGTCCTGCCCTCGCTGTCGTGCGCGTTGATGCGGTGGATATGGCTGGCATTCGAACCACCCTTTTTGAGCCAACTACCCACATCCGGGCCAGCAGTGTTCCATGATGCATCGGTGTATGCCAGTCTCCCGGCTCGGACCTCGATGTCGAACGCGCGGTTGATTGCATCGATATCCAATTCCGCCAGATTGTAGCCACTGGCCTGACAGCACAAAGTGGCCGGCTGGTTCTCCTCGCGAAGACGCACAGGCAGGCCCGCCATGGCCGCCAAGTTGGCGTCCCCGGTGGCATCGATTACGACACGAGCAGTTCGCGAAGAAAGACCGCCTTTGGTGCAGATTGTCACGTGCCACCCGGCATCTTCGGTTTGCGGTTTGACCTCGGCGATCATGGCGTGAAAGAGAACATCTACACCTGCGTCAAGAAGAGCTTCATCGCAGAGCGCAGCGTATATGAAGGGATTGACGAGAATCTGATGATGCCAGTGCGGGCATCGGTAATTGGCAAAGTCCGGCAGCGTGCCACCGGTCTCCGTCACGCACCGGCTCACGAGTTCCCAGCCTATTCCTGCGATCACCTGATGACCCCAGGCATGAAAAAGCCCAGGGAAGTTGACTCCTCCCGTGGTCGTCGTGCCGCCTGGGAGGCCTGTTCTCTCGACCAGCATGGTCCTGGCGCCGGCTCTTCCCGCCTGGATGGCGGCAACAATCCCTGCGGCACCGGCACCGACAACCATCACGTCGTAGTGTGTGCTCTCATTCACGGAACCCATGACGGCAATCTCCTGTTATCACCTCAATCTCGTTTTCCGCTGACGACAACAGCCGGCACGAAACCACTCCTCTTCGTGAGTGTATTGCCGCGCAGCAATGTCTTGATTATA
>CALMGO010000250.1 GCA_937863625.1 uncultured bacterium | reverse complement strand
AATCCTCTGGAGGATTCTCGAAATTTCGTTATCATTTGGCTCTCAACAAGGAGCCGTTATGCCAAGGAAGACCACACAAGACGCTATTTCGTTCTCGATGGCTGCTGCCGCCTTCGCCCTTTCCGCATGCCTTCTCATCCTTGCCTTCATGCCCCGGCTTTACGGCCTCACCGTTTGGATTGCCCTTGTGCCTGCCCTTCTCGTCGCGCAGCGTCTGCCGCTCCGGCGGCTTCTGCGCCTGTCGTGGGTATTCGGATACCTCTGCTGCCTTGCTCTCTACTACTGGGTGATAATCGTCACCGTGCCCGGCTGGCTCCTGCTTCCGCTGTACCTCGGCCTGTACTGGCCTGCCTTCTTCGTCACCAATGAATTGCTCGCCCGCCGTTTCGGCATCGCGCGCGCCCTTGGCGCTCTGGCGCTCTGGCCCATACTCGAGTACCTCCGCGGCTCGCTCCTGACCGGCCTCCCCTGGTACTATCTCGCGC
This sequence comes from uncultured bacterium, assembly GCA_937863625.1. Lineage (GTDB taxonomy): Bacteria > Planctomycetota > DG-23 > SLPQ01 > SLPQ01 > CALMGO01. The sequence continues at coordinate 4,967 of CALMGO010000250.1, read as the reverse complement.
ACAGTCTTTACCGCTGGCCGAGGCTCATTCAGTCCGCCGACCTCGGCGGCGCCATCTTCCTGAGCACTATCATCGTCGCGGTAAATGTCCTCCTCGCCGACGCCCTCCAAAACCGCCGCGACGCGAAACGCGCCTTGCTCCTCGTCCTCACCGCCGTGCTTGTCTTCGTTGCCAATCTCGCCTACGGCGCGTGGCGTATCGAGTCGCTCGATTTGAAGCGCGGCCCCGTCGTCGCCTGCGTCCAGCCCAATATCCCACAGTCCTTAAAGCTCGACCCCTCCCCACGCGACTCGGTCGATCTCTTTATGAAGTTGCGTTCCTACACCCTCGATCCCCGCGCCGCCGACGCGGCAGTCGTCTTCTGGCCCGAGACCATCATGCCCGGCCTGCTTGGCGTTGACGATTTCACCGTCGCCAATGGCATGACCCCGGCCGAGCTCATCCGTGAACTCTCTCTCCAGAATGCCGTCGATGCCGACACGGCCGCTCGCCTTAACAACCGGGTCGATGCCGGCGTCGATTTTCTCGATGCCCTTACATCCATCTGCGGCCCTGACATCATGAGTCGTTTTACCACAGAGAGACTCCTCTCCGCCACTGCTGCCCTCGCCGCCAAGCCCCTTGTCGCAGGCGCCATTGCCGCCGACGTGGATCCCGCCGGTTTCGTCATTCGCACCTATAACCGCGCCTGCTGGCTTGACCGCGACGGAAGTGAGGTTGCGTTTTATGACAAGGTTCACCTCGTCCCGTTCGGCGAGTTCATCCCGTTTCGCGATTCTGCGCCCGGTCTTTCCAGGATGCTCGCCGCAGTGATGCCCGTCGAGCCGGTCACTTATCCCGGCGACGATTTCAAACTGTTCGACGTCGCCGGCGTCAAATTCGCCCCTGCCATTTGTTTCGAGGATACATTCTCATACATAGCCCGCGACTGCCGCCTGCGCGGCGCCGACGTGCTCCTGAATCTCACAAACGACGGCTGGTTCGGCCGCTCCGACGAACTCGAAGCCCACCTCGCCAACTCTCTTTTTCGCGCCGTAGAGACGCGCATGGCCGTAGTTCGCTGTGCAAATACCGGCATTTCCGCCGTTATTTCCCCCGTTGGCGTCGTCTCCGCCCGCCTGACCGATGACACGGGCCGCGACAGGGCCGTCAAAGGACTCCTTGTCGCCCCCGTTGACATTTGCGCTTCCCGGACGCTCTACCTCTCGACAGCCGACTTCTGGATGCTGCTCCTGCCCACCTTCCTGCTCGTGAGCATTATTGCCCGGCGGCGTCATTCAGACTGAAAAAACGGCCTCTTTTTGTCCTTGACTTGAAATTTAGCCGTCATATAATCCAAAACAGCCCAAGCCTTGGCGAGATTTGAACTTGCATGGGGCTGACGATTGCTGTCGGATATGCCTGGGAGGAGGTGCCCGAGACTTTTTTGCTTTTACTGGGTGCCTTTAATGTGTTTATTGGACAAGAATGCCTTTCGGCGGAATTTCAATAGACCGATACATAATTCCATCGGCTGTTAGCGTCGGTGAAAGGAGGTTGAGTTGAGCACTATACAGAAGGCTTTCATCTTTATTGTCGTCGTACTGGCGGTGCTGACGGCGGCAGTAAACCTGGTGCTCTTCGCACAGCGGGCCAACTGGTTTGAAAAGGCCAAGGCCGTCGAGACTGAGCTTGCCAAGGTAAAGGCGGAGGCTCAGACGGCAAAGAAGGATCTTGCCGATGCCAAGGAATCTCATTCGGCCAAGGTGTCCGCTCTCGAGATCGAAAAGAATACCCTCAAGACTGACCTCGACGCCAAGACTGCAGATCTCGAAACCGTCCGCGCCGACAAAGCCCAGCTTGAAGGGCTTGCCGCTGATCTCAAGGCCGGCATGCAGATACTCAGCGTGAACGTTGACGCCCTTGCCCAGAGAACCAAGGAACTCCAGCAGGCAAAGGACCTCGCAGAGGCCCGTCTCGAAGAGGTGCGTGCTGCTGCTTTGAGCGCCGAGGAAAATCTCGCCATCTCCGAGAGAAAAGCGCGCGACCTTGCCTCGCAGACCGAGAGCCTCACGCAGGAGCTCGCCTCCCGCGATGACAAAATCGATTCACTCCAGAAGGCCATTGATATCTACAAGTCCTACACCGGCGACATCGGGCCCGTTGTTCCGGCCGCCAGCAAAAAGGCCGTCTTCGGCAAAATCACCGGCATGTCGCGTGACGGCAATACCGCCTTCGTCTCCGTTGGCGCCGACGACGGTATCTACAAGGACATGATGCTCCTCGTCTACAAGGCTGACGGTACCTTCGTGGCCAACGCAAAAGTCTACGATGTCTCCGCCGACAAGGCCGCCGCTCGCATCGTCGCGCCGGTCGTCGGTACGATTGCGGAGGGCGATAATGTCACAAACAAGTGAAAGCGGGACTGTCCAGGTAAAACGCTTTGCGCCGGAAGTGGACACTTCTTCCTTTAGTGCATTGCTGATTATCGCCGCCACGGCGCTGTTTGTCTCGCTCGTCGTCGCGCAGATTGAGCTCTACGCGTTCTACAAGTACATCCTGTTCTTCAAAACAGGCGGCTGAGACTGACCTGTCCGGCGGGAGTTTTTCAGGCGTTCCGGGGGGCGTTGACGCGGAGGGTTAAATGATCTTCGATAACATCCTGGGATTGTTCTCCATTGACATGGGGATTGACCTGGGAACCGCTAATACCCTCGTCTGCGTGCAAGGCGAGGGTATCGTCTTGAATGAACCCTCCGTCGTCGCCGTCAGAAAGGGCACCAATCGCGTCCTCGACGGCGCCATCGGCCTCGCCGCAAAGGAGATGCTCGGCAAGACCCCCGGCTCCATCGTCGCCATCCGTCCCATGAAAAACGGCGTCATCGCCGATTTCGACATCACCCAGGCCATGCTCGCCTATTTCATCAAGAAGGTCCAGAAGCGCACCTACTTCTACAGGCCTCGCGTTGTTATCGCCGTGCCCTCAGGCATAACCGCCGTCGAAAAACGCGCCGTCATCAATGCCGCCGAGCGCACCAGCGTCCGGCGTGTCTATCTCATTGAGGAACCCATCGCCGCCGGTATGGGCGCTGGCCTGCCCATCATGGAGCCCGTCGGAAGCATGATCGTCGACGTCGGCGGCGGCACTACCGAGGTCGCCGTCATGTCCCTTGGCGGTATCGTCACCTCCGAATCTATCCGAATAGCCGGTGACGAAATGGACGAGGCCATCATCCAGTACATGAAGCGCACTTACAACATGATGATCGGCGAGCAGACCTCCGAGCGAGTCAAGATCGAGATCGGCTCCGCATACCCCCTCGAACAGGAAAGAACCATGATCGTCAAGGGCCGCGACCTTATGGCCGGCCTCCCAAGAAAGGTCGAAATCAGCAGCGAGGAAATCCGCGAAGCTCTGCGCGAACCCGTTAATGCTATCATCGAAGCCATCAAGATGACGCTCGAACGCACGGCCCCGGAACTGGCTGCCGACCTCGTTGACAGGGGGCTCACCCTCGCGGGCGGTGGCGCGCTCCTGCGCGGCCTTGACAAGGTCATCGCTCAGGAGACCGGCCTCCCAGTCTGCGTCGACCCAGACCCGCTCACCGCCGTTGCGCGAGGTACCGGCGTCTTCCTTGAGAACCTCGATAGGTACTCTAAAGCCATCGAGAGCGAAGAGGATGAGGGCTAAAAAAGGGCGTGCCCTGAAGCAGGCGCTGACAATCGTGCTCCTGATTGCCACCATTTCCATGCGGCTCCTGCCCGATGCCTTCGTTCACTTCCCGCGCTCCGCTATGCTTGACGTCGTCGCCGCCCCCGCCGCGCCCCTTCACTACATCACCCGCGGATTCCTCTCGATGCTTGCCGTCGCTCCGCCCGCCCCGGCGGCCTCCCCCGACGACTTTCGCCGCCTTTCCGAGGAGCTCGCTCAGACACGCTCCGAGCTCACTCGCGCTCGCCAGGCGCTTGAGTCCGCCTCCGAATTCCGCAGCCTTCTCGGCCGCTCCCCCATCTACGTCTGGAATGCCTCCATCTCCGGATACATCGTCGGCGCCGACACGGACGTCTTCAGCCGCACTTATATAGTTTCCGCCGGCACTTATGACGGCGTTACAAAGGGTCTCCCCGTCGCCCTTGGAAAGACCGCCATCGGCGTCGTGTCGGATGCCGGCATCTACCACAGCCGCGTCAGGATTCTCGCCGACCCTCAGAGCCGCATATGCGTCCGCTTCGCCAAAAGCGGCGCCGAAGGTGTTCTCGCCGGTGTCGGCCGGCGCAACTGCCTCGTCCGTTTCGTCTCCAACGACCTCACTGCCGCCGACATCCCGCAAGGCGATTACGTCCTCACCTCCGGCCTCGACGGAATATTCCCGCCGGATCTCCTCGTTGGGACCGTCGCCAGGTTCTATGCGAGGCCAGCTGAGCCGGACGCTTATGTCGAGGTCGAACTGTTCGCCGATTTTTCCGCAATACAGACTTGCCTCATACTCAAGAGAACCTCCGGCCCCGGAGCAAGGTAGCCCGTCCAGGCCCCGCGGACGATGCCCCTGCCCGCTGCCGCCGTTATGTATCAAGGGAGTGCCGTTGGCGTGAGATGGATATGGATAGTCTTCGTAGGCCTTGCGCTTCTTGCCGTTGACGTAGGTTTCGTTTCGCAGTTGCGTTTCCTCGGCGGCGGCCCCGACCTCGTCCTCCTCTTCGTCATTTTTCTTTCGCTCTACGGCCCCATCGACGACGCCCCGCTTTCCGGCTGGCTCCTCGGCATCGCCAAGGACTCTCTTTCCGCAGGCACCTTCGGCCTCTACGGCGTACTTTTCATGGTCATTGGCTTTTTCCTCAGCCGCGTTCGTGCCGATATATTCATCGAGTACAATATCTCACACGTTGTCAACGCCGCCGTCTCGACGCTGTTCGTCTATCTCGCCGCGCTCGTCTGGCACTCGACTCGTGGCGAGGCGTCGCTTTCGATGATGCCTCTCGTCATCGGC
>CALMGO010000249.1 GCA_937863625.1 uncultured bacterium | reverse complement strand
CGGCATTTCCCGCCCGGTCGACCGCCGTCACGTAGAGCCCGTACTTGCCCGTCGTCGCCTTGAACGACAGCCCCGCTTCGTCCTTTGTCGTCCCGGCGGGTGTCCATGACATGCCGTTGTCCTGCGACGTCCACAGCCTCAGTTCGCCTGCGCCGCTGCCGTCGCCGTCGTCACTCGCCACGTCAAGAACTACGTCTTCCTTTGACGACAGTGTCGGCCCGGCGATCCCTCCTGACGGCGGCGCCGTGTCCACGAGAACGGGGCTTTCAGTCGCTGCGCTTGTGACGTGTCCCACTTCGTCCGCGGCGCTCACCCGCAGAAGTATCCGACCGTCCGCCCCCATGGGAGGCTGCCACGCGTAACTGCCCGTGTTGTCGATGCCTTCGGCTATGACCTCCCACGCCGTCCCGTCGAGGCTCTTCTCAATCGTAATCGGCGCTTCGGCCATGTACGCGTCCGTCGCCTGCCACGTTATTATCGTGCCGCCCGCGCCGATGACATCGCCGCCCTTCGGACTCGCCAGCGTGACCTGCGGCGCCGTCCAGTCCACCAGCACCGTCTTCTGCGGCTCGGTCCCCGACTCCGGAAGGCTGTCCCGGTTGCCCTTCTGGTCGCTCAGCACCACGAAAAATCCGTACCGCCCCTCTTCCTTCGCCGTGAATTCAAACGGCTTGTCGAGGTCCTTGAAGAAAAGGTAACTCTCCCAGATCTTGCCGCCGTCGGTGCTGAAGTAGAGTTCCGCAAGGTATGGAGTCGAAAAATCCGTCGAACCCTTCGTCCGGAAAAACCGCGCCGGAAGAATAAGTTCCAGATTCTTCGTAGTGGCAAATTCCTCACCGCCGCCCGCGTCCGCCGCTATCTCTATCGTCTGCGTCCCCGCAGCCGCGGCCGCCATGCACAAAACAAGCGCTGTCGCTCGTGCGATCCTTGCAAGCCCCTGCATATTCGCCCTCCTCGGCGAAGAGATAGTATTAGCCCGTATCTGACCTTAAATCGGCCATATGGGCCGGGGGGCTTGATACAATAACACCCTCTGCCGCGCCGTTTACCGCCCCGTGCAGGGCGTCTTCCGCTACGGCAGATTCGCCCCGCACAACGCGCGTTCCCCGTAGGGGCACGGCGTGCCGTGCCCATTTTCTCGTTTGCCGCTACGGCAGCTTCGCCCGGAACGCCTCGATATCCTCGCGCCCGTCGAGAACGCCGAACTCTATCTCATACACGCGCTTCTCGCCCGGCTCTATCATCACGAGTTCGCCGCGATCGCGAAGTTTCGCGTTTGTCGTCACCCGCACGTTGGCCGGTTCGAGCCCGATGCAGTAGGCATGCTTGGCCATCTGTTTCCACGTCACCATCACCGGAAGCGCCGCCAGGTCGTACTCGATATACATCCCGAGACCCCGGCCGCCGTCAAATTCCGGATTGACGCACGCCGCGTGCGCCTTGCCGGCCGCGTCCGCCTTGTGATAAAAGTACCCTCCCCCCGACGCCTTCGCCGGAGGCTTCACAAACTGCACAAATTCCGCCTCCGTCGTCTGTTCCGCCTTCTCTATGCTCCAGAGCACCTTGCTCGCCTCGCATAGCACCGGAAACCCCGGGTTGATGTGATACATGACCAGATGCTCAGTCGAGTTCGCCCCTTCGTTTACGACTTCGTCCCTCAGTACGAACGATTTCGCCCCAGCGCGCGTGCGGATGCTGCGCGTCAGTATCACGTTGTCCCCGTACGAGTGCGCCTCCCGTATCGTACCCTTCATCTCCATCGCATACTCGTCGCCGCGCCACTCGGTCGTCACGTTGACATCCTCGGCCGGAATGCACGCCACCCGCCCGTGAAGCCCGTGCGGCTCGCCCTGGTCCACGCTGTCGTGCCCTGCACACCGTAGGCCGCACGTGGTGTTAAGCCCGCCGAAAAACGTCCAGTCCCATCCCTTGCCCAGCGGTTCCTGGTACGTCGGCGCCACTATCCCCGCCTGCGAATACCAGTTGAGCGGCGCTCCCTTGTACGACGCCAGCGCTATGTCCATCGCCCTGTCCGGCACCACCAGAAATTCAAAGCCCGACCCCGTGTATACCCGCGCGCATTCTGTGCCCTTCGCGCGACCCTCGGTGAGTTCAAACCTCTGTATCCCCGCCACCTGCGCCATCTGGCCCACGTAGGCGAATAGTTCCTCTCCCTTGTAATCCCGTCCGAAAAGCCTCGTCACCTTTGAGCCCCCTTTCAATAGCATGTCCGCGCCTGCCGGCCCGCCGCCTTCGGCGTCTGCCGCGTATGCGTCCTTGCCGCCCATGAGCAGTCTCAGCGCAAATGCCCCAAGCGCCGACCGGAAGGTATCCCTTCGCGAAAAAAGCCCCATCCTCTCCCCCTGATTCCGTGCCCTCACCGTTGCCCCTCGTTTCGGCGCCAAAAATGCTCTGTCGAAAAGACCTTTCCAAACACCATTTGTGTGAAATTGGGGACTGGCTCCGGAGCCCTTGCTGCTTCATCTCGCGCTTTGTGGGTTCCCGGCAGTGCCTGTCCCCGATTCACGCCCCCTTGGCAGTAGTCCTTCTGCCAACAGGCGCCGGTCTTT
>CALMGO010000248.1 GCA_937863625.1 uncultured bacterium | reverse complement strand
AGTCGGAGACGACGATGAGGACATTCGGCAGCGGCGGGGCGGGCGCCTTCTTCAGAAGAAGCGATGCCGCGCCGCCTGCGAGAAGGCCTGCAAATCCGGCGCCTGCCGTGATGACCAACTGTCTTCTGGTGACTTTCATGAAAAGTGCGTATCCATCAAACGGCGCAAGGATGCGAAATACTTCACAGGTTGAGATTATCGCCGCAAGACGGCCGAGCGCAAGCGGCGAAGCGTTTCTCAGCGCAGGGAATACTCGACGGTGATGAGGGTGGGGTCGGCGGATGTAACTTCAACCGACCGGCTCAGGACGAATTACTCTATTTCATTGGTGCGGCGGCCGCTATTCCTCTTCGCTCATCTGGTCGTAGAAGGCCACGAAGTCGTCAGGGTGGTCTCCCGCGCGCATCTTGATGGCGGAGCGGGGGTGCTGGTTAAATTGCGCGGTGATCATGTAGGGTATCATGTACCCCCATTCCATCTTGTTAGTCAGCGGCAGGAAGACGTCGCGGACGCATTCGAGGACGGGGCGGAGGCGGTACCTGGGGTTCTTGAGAAAGCCGAGAAGGAGTTCAAGCGGGCAGTTGCCCGCGCCGCGGCCGATGCCGTTTATGGTGGCGTCGAGACGGGATGCGCCGACGATGAGCGCCTCGATGGTATTGGCGTAAGCGAGTTGCTGGTTATTGTGGGTGTGTATGCCGATGCTCTTGCCTTTACCCTCGACGGCGGATAGATACTGGACTGTCAGGTCGCGGATCTGCTCGCTGTAAAACGCACCGAACGAGTCGACTACGTAGACGGTATCAACGGGGGTGTCGGCGAGTACTGCGAGGGCGTCTTCGAGTTCGCGGTCCTGAACCGTGGAGATGGCCATGAGGTTGACGGTAGTCTCGTAGCCCTTGTCGTGGGCGTCCTTTATCATGTCGACGGCCATGGGTATCTGATGGATATAGCAGGCGACGCGTATGACGTCGAGGACGGAGTCCTTTTTCGGCAGGACGTCCGTATGGTAGTCGCACCTTTCGGCGTCGGCCATGGCGCAGAGTTTGACGCCGGCGGGATTGTCGCCGACGATGCGGCGCAGGTCGTCTTCGCTCGTAAATTTCCAGGCGCCGAATTTGTCCCTGGCGAATATCTTGTCGGAATTCTTGTAGCCGAATTCCATATAGTCAACGCCTGCGGCGACGCAGGTATCATAAATGGCCTTCACAAAGCCGTCTTCGAACATGTGGTCGTTTATGAGGCCGCCGTCGCGGACGGTGCAGTCGAGAATCTTGATGTCGGGGCGGCTTGTTACCCAAGTACCCTTGGCGAGCGAGTCTTTAATGTGTTGCATACCCAATATCCTCCCGGAAAGAGTGCACAAGGGGGGTAAGGGTAGCCAAAGAAGGGGCGGCTGTCAAGGCCGGATTTGGCGGCGGACGGGGGCGAATCAAGCGATAGGAGGCCGGAGACGGCTACATGCGGTAGACGTACCATGCAGGCAGGGCGAACACGAGGCCGATGGCGAATACGATTGCGCCTGCAAGAAATGCCCTGGACAGCACAAGGGCAAGGCCCATGGAGGAAATGGCGCTTCCGACGAGGAGGAGCCGGCAGGCAGTCCTCTCAGACCAGGTATGATTTCCGTGGTGACTCATATGCCCCCCCGGACGCATTGACCGACCGGTCAGTGGCGGCATGGGCGATTAGCCGCCTTCCCCGTTCCACGCGTGATGCATTCTATACGAATGTCGAGACGAAATGTTCTCAGGAAATTGAAGAAATTGCGCGCAGAATGCACGGTCACATCCTGTAAACAGCAAAGCCGGTCAGCATAAGCACGACTCCTATTGCGATGAGGATAAGTCCGGATATGACGTGTCCAATATTGGTCAGGCCGCTCACCACAAGGTACAGGCCGAAAAAGGTCACTGGGCTGCCGACAAAGAGTAGAATGCAAGCCGAGTTCTCACTCCAGGGCCGGTGGCGTTGTGTCATGAATCTTTCCTTCGTCTGTCAGATACGGTAGGCGAGCAGCCCAATGGCCACTACAGCAAAGCCTATGCACGTCAGGAGGGCGCCGCCGAGATTCATATCGGGAAAGTAAAGGAGCAGGCCCATGGCGACAATGGCGCTCCCGACAAAGACGAGAAACCCCGGAGACGAGTCGACAAAAGGCCTGTCTTTGCGGTTGGACACGATGCCCTCCGACCGGGGGGAAGAAGACTACACCTTTCGCATTTGGAAAGATAACGCAGAGCGGGAGGTTTGTTTAGAAAAAACCGGCCGAAATCGAAAATGGTAGCGCATGCGAGGGGGACGTTTTCGCTTGATAAAAACGGCTGCAAAGGTAGCATTACAGGGCAGTTTGCCCCCCGGACGCGGTGCCGGACGATATTGGCCGGGAAAGGGGAAGTTCTTTATCAACGTACTCGAGTTTTTCGGAGGAACGCATGGGCGTGGATAGAGTCGAACTGGTCTTTTCCGGCGGCGTCGAAAATGAGAGAGATGCGGCCAGTCTCATTCATGAGGCAACTCTTGCGCTTCTGGAGAATCCGGGAGTAAAACTCGAGCACGAGGAAATAGTCAAACTGCTCATCTCCAGGGGCGCAAAGCCCGGCAACGACGCGGATGTAGTGAAACTGCCCCGTAAGATGGTCGAAGAGCATCTCGCCCTTTGTCCGAAGGAATTCGCAATAGCAGACCACAGCGGCGCGCGAAAGACACTTTCCACGTCGGGTGAGCCCACATACTGGTCGATACCGGCGCTTTGCATCTATCGAAACGGCGAACAAAGGCCGTTTAACTCCAAGGACATGGCGGGAATGGCCCGGCTCCTTCACCAACTCGACAATATCGACGTGGTGTTTGGCGTGGCGCTCGAGGACGTGCCGCCGCCCGCCAGGGACGCGGTGGGCCTGAGGATTATGGCCGAAAATACTACCAAGCATTTGAGACCCCTTTCATTTTCGCCGGAAGGGGCCGAAGTGATGGCGCGAATGAAGGACGTCGTGGGGGCGCATCCGTGGTTTTCGATGGGGTTTACGGCGCACGGGCCGCTTCGGTGGACGCATCTGGCGCTGGACATATACAAGAGGACCGCTGGGCACGCCATACCCGTAACGGTGAACGGTGAGCCGATGGCGGGCGTGTCGGGCCCGGTGACGCTTGCAGGCGCGGCGGCTGTCGGGAACGCCGAGATATTGGCGGGAATAGTGGTGAACCAGGCGCTTGAACCCGGCCGACCGGTAATCTTTAACCTGGGCCTGGCGCATGTGTTTGACATGAAGACGGCGATAGCCGTGACCGGTGCGGCGGAAAACCATCTCCTGGCGGCGGTTTCGGCGGTTATGGGGAGATTTTACGGGATACCGTCGTGTTCGTGGGTATCCACCGAATCGATGTGCCACGACGAGCAGGCGGCGCTCGAGAAGATGCTGGGCTGGCAGACGCATACGCAGGCCGGAGTGTCGGCCATATGGGGCGTCGGACAGCTCGAGAGCGAAATAAGCATTTCCCCCGCGCAGGCTGTCATCGACAACGAGATGATAGACTACGTCAAGCGATTCAGAAGGGGTATCGGTGTGAGCGCGGAGACCATCGCGCTCGACGTGACAAGGGAAGTGGGGATATCCGGGTCGTTTCTCGACCAGATGCACACGGCGATGAATTTCAGAAGCGAGCTTCACATGCCCAAGGTCCTCTTTCGCCAGCGGAGGGCCAACTGGAATGACATGGGCAAAAAGCGCATTGACGAAACGGCCGAAGACGTCGCGACGAAACTTATGGCCAACGAAGTTGAAAATGGTCTCTCGGACGACCAGGTGCGTGAACTCAGAAAACTGACCGATGAGTTTGTGGCGCGCGTGAAGTAGAAGCGATGCGTGCGTAAAGAGAAAGAAACAAGGGGCGGCAAAGGCCGCCCCTTGTCATTTTGTCGGGGACGCAGTTATTTCGAAATCATGAGGCTGACGGCGGCGACTGTATTTTTGTCCTGGGTGGTGATGGTCACGGCGCCGGCGGTCTTGTCGCCTTTCTGAAAGTGAATCATTTTGCCCTCGGGGACATCCATTGTCATGGCGATGTCAAAGCCGTTTTTCGGGAGGGCTTCGTTGTAGAAGTCTATCACCTTCGATATGGCGTCAGGCGTCTCCATGGAGACGACGAAGACGGTATCTCCGGTTTCGGTGGTCTTGGAGACGTTTACTGTGGCGCCCGTGTAGACGGGGAAGTCGGCGGAGAACTCGGCGGCGAGTTTGTCGAGGCCGATTTCGGTAACGGCTTTTTCCTTGCCGGCGGCGTCGGTAACGGTGATGGTGGCCTTCCCTTCGTCCGTTACCGCAATGGCTGTTGTGGTGTCGTCGTTTCCGCGGACAGTGACGGCATTGGCCATGGCGTCCTCGCGCCTCATCGCGCCTGGGGACTGGTTCTCCCGGACGGCGGCTTGGGTCTCAGGGGCCGGCGTCGAAGCCGATGAGGACGAAGCAGGGGCGGCAGGAGTGCCGGAGGGCGGCGGAGCAGCTGACTCGTCGGTCCCTTCCTGGCAGCCTACGAAGCAGACAGGGATCACAGCAAGAAGAAAGAGCACGACGGCCAGAGAAACCATACGGCTGGACAAGTATCCTTTAAGCATGAGAAGCCCTCCTCAGCAAGAGTGCGAAAAAGCGAAACCCAGAAACACATAACACTAATCATAGCATTGATTGAATAAGTATTACAAAGGATTTTCGCGTTTTTCACGTCAGGTGCGCCCCGGTGCGTCCAGCGACCGCAGGCGGCGACGACGAGACGCCGTCTTCCCTGAGGTGGTTTGTGAGGGCGATTTCACGGATGCAGGCGGCGTAGAATTTCCGTGTGCCCACATCCGGAAAAAGGGAGTCTAACCTCGACCGTTGTGGGGCCGTTACGGAGGCGACATGAACAGCCTCAGGAGATGTCCGACGGCAAAAGTCGCTGCGACAGCCGGTCTATCTGCGGCCGCGCGACTCTTTTTCGGCTTTGCGGCGGCGACGACAATCGACGCAGCGGACGGGTTCGCTGAAGCCTTTTTCGGCGAAGAATGCCTGTTCGCTTTCGGTGAAGACGAAAGTGCTGCGACAGTCCTTGCAGGTGAGATTCTTGTCGGGAATGGGATTACCCTCCTTTTGCAGGGGCGCAACCACGGCCAAGGCTCTACTGGCTAAGTGATTGCCATAATTGGCTCGCGGCGGGCAAGACGCCCAGCCGACATTGAAAGTCAGTCTACCTGCGACGGCGGGGTAAGTCAAGCGGGTAGGAGGGGCGGAAAAGACAAAAACCGCGCAGACACGTGCGTACCATGCGCGGCTTTGTCTTGCCGAGATGCCGATCAAGGTGCAATCCTTCAGGATGTGCTTTTATCCTATGGCGTTTCCTCCGGTTTCTCCGGTGCGGATGCGTATGCATTCGACCAGGTCGATAATGAGTATTTTGCCGTCACCTATTTCGCCGGTTCGGGCGCCCTTTACGATGGCATCGACGGTGGGCTTGACGAAGTCTTCGTTGACAGCGATTTCGAGGCGGACCTTCTTGAGGAGATTTACCTCCATGTCGACGCCGCGATAGGACTCCTTATAGCCGCGCTGCTGTCCGCAGCCGAGAGCATTGGTAACGGACATCTTGTAGACGTCGGCTCTATAGAGCTCCTGTTTCACGTCGGAGAGTTTCTCCGGTTGAATATACGCGACGATAAGCTTCACTTTATGACTCCTTTACTGGATGGTGAAGACCTGGAAGCCGCCGTAAGACTCCATGCCGTGTTCGCCGATGTCGAGGCCGCGCATCTCCTCGGCGCGCGAGACGCGAAGGCCGACGGTCCTGGCGATGACGTAGAAGACGACCAACATGACCCCGGCGGCGAAACATACCGCCGATAAGCTGCCGAGAGCCTGCACGGCGAACTGAGCAAGGCCGCCGCCGTGAAAGAGGCCGTCGCGACCGAGACCAAGGGCGCTCTGCCCCCAGAGGCCGACGGAGAGCGTTCCCCATACGCCGCACATGCCGTGAACGGGAACGGCGCCGACAGGGTCGTCGATTTTCATCTTGTCCAGAAGCGCAACTCCGTATACGACGATTACTCCGGCGACAGCGCCGATAACAATGGCCGCCGCGGGGGATACAAAGGCGCATGGCGCGGTTATGGCGACGAGACCCGCAAGGGTGCCGTTCATGGTCATGGAGAGGTCGGGCTTGCCGTATTTGAACCACACGAGGGCCATCGCGCTTACGGCGCCGGCGCAGGCGGCGAGGTTGGTGTTGACGGCGATTAGCGCTATCGCCGAGCCGTCGCCGACGGCAAGCGTGGACCCCGGGTTAAAGCCGAACCAGCCGAACCAGAGAATGAACACACCAAGCGATGCGAGGGGAATCGAGTGTCCTGCCAGGACCCGGGGCTTGCCGTCGCGACTGAACTTTCCGACGCGCGGGCCGAGCATCATGGTGCCGACAAGCGACACGCAGCCGCCGATACTGTGAACGACGGTTGACCCGGCGAAATCGGCAAAGCCGATGCCGGCAAGCCACCCCTGCGCATTCCATATCCAGTGCCCTACCACGGGGTAGACAAGGGCGCTGATGACGACGGTGTACATAAGATAGGCGGGAAACCTCATGCGCTCGGCCATCGCGCCTGCGACTATAGTGGCGGCAGCGCCGCAGAATGCGGCCTGAAAGAGCCAGAAGGCAAGGAGCGGCACGCCGGATGGATTGGGGGCGTCGGCCAGTGCGAACCCAGTCCAGCCGAAGAGGCTGTTTCCCTGTCCGAACATGACTGCGTAGCCGACGAGAAAGAACATTATGCTCGCGATACAGTAGTCCATGAAGTTCTTGGTGAGGATGTTGCATGCATTCTTGGCGCGCGTAAACCCGGCTTCGACCATGCCGAAACCCGCCTGCATGAAAAAGACGAGAAAGGCGGCAAGAAGTACCCAGACCGTGTCGAGGCCGACAGAAAGCGATGCGGCGCCGCTCTCCTGGGCAAAGACCGCGGCGGGTGAGAGCACAAACAGCAGAGCGGCAGTCATCCAAGTCACTTTCATCACTTCGTTCCTTGTTCACGGGGGAATTACATGTCCGCAGAACTCTATAACAAACGGCGTGCCAAAGAGGGGCAAGAAGGCGTTGGGCAGTTGTAAGTGGCGTTACGCTAAGTAGTTAGGGCGAGGCAGGCGGCTTAACGAACTGCGGGCGCTTGCGGGAGATAGATACGGCAATGTAGGGAAAGGCGCATAAACCTACATGTCGGTGGGAATGCGGAGGCGGTCTATCTTCCTGCCCGGAATCTGCGGAAGTCGATGCCGTATTTGGTGACGCGCAGGCCCATGAGGCGTTCACTAATCGAGAGCGCACGGGCCGCGGACGCCATATTGCCGCGCGAGTTCTTGAGGGCGTCGGTGATGAGTTCACGCTCGACGTTGGCAAGCGTCGCGTCGAGAGTCCCTGCCGCGCGGGTACCGGAGTACTCCGCGCTTTGAAGCGTCGGCGGGAGGTGGTGGCCGTGGATGACGTCATCGGAGCTCAAAAGCACCGCGCGCTCGATGCAGTTTTCAAGCTCACGAACGTTTCCGGGCCAGTGGTAACTCATGAGCATGTCGATGGCGGGTGTGGAGATGCGACGGACGTTTTTGGAGTTTTTCCGGGCGTATTTCTCCACGAAGAAATCGGCAAGCAGGAGGATGTCGGTCTTTCTCTCACGAAGGGGCGGGATATGTATCGGGAAGACGTTAAGCCGGTAGTAAAGGTCGCTTCGAAATGTTCCGGTCTCGACGAGCGCCTCCATATCGCGGTTGGTGGCGGCAATGACGCGGACGTCGGCCTTCATCGTAGTAACAGCGCCGACCCTCTCAAACTCCCGCTCCTGGAGGACGCGAAGGAGTTTGATCTGGAGGGCGGGAGAGAGGTCGCCTATTTCATCGAGGAAAATGGACCCGCCTTCGGCCAGTTCAAAGCGCCCCTTGCGGTCTCTGACTGCGCCGGTAAAAGAGCCCTTTTCATGTCCGAAGAGCTCGCTTTCGATTACGCTCTCGGGCAGGGCGGCGCAATTGACTTTTATAAAGGGCTTGGAGGCCCGGTCGCTGTTGAAATGAATGGCGTGGGCCACGAGTTCCTTGCCCGTGCCGCTTTCGCCGCGGATGAGGACGGTGGCGGCGCTCTTGGAGACCTGGGCGATAAGGTCGTAGACGTCCTGCATCAGGCGGGAGTTGCCGACGATATTGGAGGGGCGCCATTTTTCGCGGAGGTCCCGTTGGAGGCGGCGGTTTTCATCGACGAGGCGGCGGCGCTCCTCTTCGACGGCCTGTCGGAGGCGGACGGCCTGGGCGACCATTGCGGCTATGATAGTGAGGAGCCGCAGGTCTTCAGCGAGGTCGATATCATCGGAAAAGAGCCTGTCGGCGGAGAGCGCTCCTATGGCCTCCTGGCCGATTTTGATGGGGACGCAGATGAACGAGACGTCTTTCTTGCGGAGGCGGGCTCGGGCACCCGTGCGGTTCAAGAAGAGCGGCTCCTCGGAAATGCGGGGGACGACGGCGGCGCGTCCGCTCTGAATGACCTTTCCCGTGACGC
>CALMGO010000247.1 GCA_937863625.1 uncultured bacterium | reverse complement strand
GGAAAGGCTCGTAAAGGTGGGGGCGGACGTTTACGGGCGGTCTCTGGGCGAGGTGACGCGCGACATAGAGGCGAGGCTGGGGAGTCTCGCCATTCCGGGAGAGATAAACATCCGGTTCGGGGGGCTCGTCAAAGAGCAGCGCGAGAGTTTCCGAGATTTGACGGTGATGCTCCTGGTGGGGATAGCGCTTGTGTACATCGTAATGGCGTCGCAGTTTGAGTCGCTCTTGCATCCATTCGTGATCATGTTCAGTGTGCCATTCGCGTTTGTGGGCGTGGCGTTTGCGCTTTTCTTACGGGGCTATGCGCTGAGCGTGGTGACATTTATCGGGATAATAATGCTGGTGGGGATAGTGGTGAACAACGCGATAGTGCTCGTCGACTACGTGAACCTGCTGAGGGCGCGCGGTTTCGAGATGGAGGAGGCGATAAAGGAGACATGCCGGAGGCGGCTGAGGCCGGTGCTCATCACTACGCTGACGACGCTTTTCGGGCTTTTGCCTCTGGCGCTGACGACGGGCGAGGGCAAAGAGGTGATGAGGCCGCTGGGGACGACGGTCATAGGCGGGCTTTTCTTTTCGACGCTCGTGACACTGGTGCTCGTGCCTGTGGTGTATGCGATACTTGAGAAGGCCAGGGGAGCGCTCGGGAAAAGCAGCAAAAAGGAAGGTGCCCATTGAAGGCGGTATTTGTCGTATATAACGATGCAATAGACCCGGAAGTATCCGAAATGCTCGAAAAGGCGGGAATCGAGTACTTCACGAAGTTCACGGGAGTTCTGGGCAAGGGCCCCGGCAGCGGGGCGAGGCTCGGCGACTCGGTGTGGCCGGGGGGCAACATGGCGGTAATGGCGATAGTCGAGCCGGAAACGGCGGCGAAGGTGGTGGAAGAGGTCAAACGGCTTCAGGACGACATCCCTGCCGAGGGGCTGCGGGTGATGTGGTGGGGCGTCGAGGGAATGGCATAAGCGGCCGGGGCGTAATAAAAAAAGGCCCCAACAGGGGCCGTTGGAATTTCGTTAACCGGTGTCCCTACATACCTTTACCCTGCCGCGGCGCCTGCTTGAGACTGCTGCGGCTGCGCAACCGGCTGCTTATGCAGCGAGCGCTGAACGAGGAAGATCCCACCGCAGTTTATGTTGAGGCACTTAAACCAACAGTAGTGACGATCTCCTTCGATCAGTTCCGCGTCAACCCGCATGCTGGAACCGCACAACTGACACCTTTTCACCGAGCCCTCCTTTCCAAGGGCGCCGCCCCCACATCATATATCGAAACGACCGAGGCGGAACTTTAGATAGAATCCCTATAGCCCATGCGCCCCCAAGTGCAGAAACCGCACACACGCGCCCATTACTTAGACAAGGTCTGCAGGATTGCTGTTCCATACAAAAAAGTAAAAGGGGGAATTCGCGGAAAATATCAGGAGGCGAGGATTTTGTGGCGGAGCATGTTGAGGAGTTGCTTGGTGGCGCGGTCCCGAACCTGGGCGCGGTCGCCGCGAAGGCGGAGTTCGATGGTGTCAGTGCCGGCGGCTGACGCAACTGCAATGTAGACAAGGCCTACTGGCTTGTCAGGGGTAGCGCCGGAGGGGCCGGCAATGCCTGTGGTGGAGACGCCGAAATCAGCGCCGGAGAGGGCGCGGACGCCTTCGGCCATGGCGCGCGCGACAGGAACGCTCACGGCGCCGTGAGCGGCGAGCAGTTCAGGGCTGACATGTAGTAGGCGAATCTTGGATTCGTTGCTGTAGGACACAACAGATTGTGTAAATACCGCCGACGCGCCGGGCACGTCGGTAAGACGCGTCGAGACGAGTCCGCCGGTGCAGCTCTCAGCGGCGGCGACT
>CALMGO010000246.1 GCA_937863625.1 uncultured bacterium | reverse complement strand
TCGAAGTATCCTATCGAGTCGATGAGTTTACTATCCAGCGCCTCTTTATCGGTAAAGATCGCTCCGGTCGAAACCGCGTCCACCTCTTCGGCCGTGAGGCCGCGCCCCTTGGCAACGATGTCTTTGAAACGCTGGAACATCTCGTCGGTCACCGCCTGCAGGATCGCCGCCTCTTCGGGCGTGACGGCGCGGTAGGGGCTCATGATGTCCTTCTGGGGGGCGCTCTTGAAAACAACGCTCTGGACTCCTATTTTCTCAAAGAGCCCCTCGACGTTGAAACTCGATATGATGACGCCGATGCTGCCGGTGATAGTGGTCGGATGCGCGATAATCTCGTCGGCGCTGGCGCTTATGTAATAAGCCCCTGACGCCGCAACGTCCCGCATCAGGACGATGAACTTCATGCCGTCGAGTTGCATCTGTTCTATCTTGTTGTGGACTATGTCGCTTGCGGTTATCCCGCCGCCCGGGCTGTTGACATCGAGTATGACGGCCTTTACCTTGTCGTCGTCCTCGGCGCGCTTGAGCTGGGTGAATATCCACGCCGCCGTGCCTGCGTCTTCACTGCCCACGATGATATCGTCGACGGTGATCACGGCCACCTTGGCCGCCGCAGTGTAAGACGCCGGACCCGATATGTGTCGTTCCTCGATCCTCTCGGCCTTCAGCGATGAACCCGAAAGGCCCGAAGACAATACGAAATTGATGAGCACCGACACTATGCACACGAGGCTTACGACGATTACGAGCATCCACCGTATAACCTTCCAGGCGCCGCTTGGCTTCCTGGGGGGCAACGGCCTTACGTGCAGGCCCGGTGGTTGTGATTGAGGGTGGGGGTCAAAAGTGGTTTCCACGATGTCCTCCCGGCAAAAGAAGGGAAATATTGTCCAATCGCTACTGAGGGATACTATGCCCGCCGCGCGCCCGTGTCAAGCCAAAAGGCCTCCCGGCAGCATCAGGACGAGGCATCCTCGGTATAGCGGCACTTGGGATAGCCGCTGCACCCTATAAACGAACCGCGCCGCCCGCTGCGAACGATGAGCTCCTTGCCGCACTCAGGGCACTCTCTGCCGGCCTTTTTGGGTGCGCTCTTTTTCGCGCCAACGCCCGAGATAGGCTCGGCGTGTTTGCAGTCAGGGTAGCCCGGACATGCAAGGAACGGCCCCCTGCGGCTCTTCTTTATCACAAGCGTCTTGCCGCAGTTGGGGCACTTCTTGTCAATCGCCTCTTCGGGCGCCCCGCCCGGCGCAGCCGTGGCCGCGCCTTCACCCGTGGCGCTCGCATCTCCCGGCAGCGGCTCCGTGTGCCTGCACTTCGGGTAGCCGCTGCAGCCGAGAAACGGCCCTCTCCGGCCGTTTCGCACCTTGAGAGGCTTCCCGCATTTTGGACACTCGCGCTCGGGGACTTCCGGCAGGCCCTCCTTGGCGCCCTCCTCCCCCGGCTTGGCGCCCCCCTGCGGATTGTCAACAGGGGCGGTGTATGTGCACTCAGGATACGCCGTACAACCCACAAACGGCCCCCTGGCGCCGCTTCGCATCGCAAGCGGCTTCCCGCATATCGGGCAGTCCTGCTGTTCGAAATTCTCGGTCAATTCTCCCCCCGTCGTAGAAAGGGTCTTCGTGTACTTGCAGTCCGGGTACCCTCCACATCCGAGGAATATCCCCGCCTTGCTCAAGCGCTTTACCATTTTCTTGCCGCATTCGGGACACACTTCCTCGGTCTCTTCAAACGGCGTCATCTCTTCTTTTGCCTTCACGAGACTCTCCTCGAAAGCCGTGTAGAACTCCTTCAAGAGCGCCACGTAATCTATTTCGCCGGACTCGACCTGGTCGAGTTCTTCCTCCATGTGCCGGGTAAATCTGATGTCGAGAATCGTGGGAAAGTGCTTCACCAGCTTGTCGGTGACAAACACTCCCAGCGGCGTCGGATGAAAAAGCCTGGTTTGCTGCACGACATACCCGCGCTCCTGGATCGTGGAGATGATCGTCGCGTAGGTCGACGGGCGGCCGATGCCTTCTTTTTCGAGCGTCTTTACAAGCGCGGCTTCCGTGTAGCGCGGCGGCGGCTGGGTAAAGCGCTGCGTGGATTCTATCGTGATGAGCTCGAGCTTCTGCCCCTCGGCCAGATCCGGCAGCACACCTTCGGCGCCGCCGTCTGTATTGGCCAGCACCGTGTGTCCCGCAAAGACTACAACGCGCCCCTTGGCGGCGAATCCATATCTCCCTGCGTTAATCGTGGCGGTGGTCACCTTGAATACGGCCGACGCCATCTGCGACGCCACGGCGCGTTTCCATATGAGTTCATAGAGGCGGTAGTGGTCGTTGGACAAATACGGCTTTACGCTGTCGGGGGTTCTATCAATGTATGTCGGACGCACGGCTTCGTGCGCCTCCTGCGTTTTGCCCTTCGAAACATACACGCGCGGTTTCCCCGGCAGGTAATTCTTGCCAAACTCCGCCGCGATATGCTCCCGTATCGCGCTGACCGCATCGTTACTTATACGTACGCTGTCGGTTCGCATGTAGGTAATAAGCGCCACCGCGCCATCGGGGCCGAGGTCCATGCCTTCGTACAGGTCCTGCGCGAGTCGCATGGTCTTCTTGGCCGGGAAACGAAGCACCGTGGAGGCGGTCTGCTGCAGCGTGCTCGTCGTGAATGGCGCCGACGGGTTGCTCCTCGTATCCTTGGCTATGACCTGCGCGACGATGTAGTCGGCGCCGTCAAGTTCGCCAAGCGCTTCTTTGGACATCGCCTCGTTCGTGATGGCGAGTTTCTCGCCGTCGCGGGTCTCAAGCGATGCCTCAAACTCCACACCCTGGGCCGAGAGTTTCGCGATGACCCGCCAGAATTCCTCCGCCTTGAACGCCTCTATCTCGCGCTCGCGCTCGACGATGAGACGCACGGCCACCGACTGGACCCTTCCCGCTGAGAGGTTTCGCCCGGTCGTGCGCGGGATCTTGCGCCAGAGGATGGGGCTTATCTCATAACCAACGAGCCTGTCGAGGATGCGCCTGGCCTGCTGCGCGTTTACCTTGTCGAGCGACAGCCGCCCCGGCTTTTCAAAAGCCTTCTGAATCGCGTTTTTTGTAATCTCGTTGAATGTGACGCGAAACGCCTTGTCGTCCGGGATCTTGAGCGTCTCCTTGACGTGCCAGGCGATCGCCTCTCCTTCACGGTCCAGGTCAGGCGCAAGATATACTCTTTCAGCGCCCTTGGCGACCTTTCTCAAAGTCGCCACGACCTTCTTCCTGCTGGCAAGCACTTCGTACGTGGGGGCAAAGTCCTTCTCCACGTCGACGCCGAGGCCCTTTGAGGGCAGGTCGCGGATGTGGCCCATCGTGGCCTCGACTTCATAACCCGTGCCAAGGTAGCGACTTATGGTTTTCGCCTTTGCCGGCGATTCTACTATGACGAGGTTTTTGGCCATATCACTTTCCCGTGTTTGCTTCCAGCGCAAAGACAGCGTACCGGGCAAGACTTTGCCGCTGGGAATGACTCGAATCGCGCCCGGATAGGCCGTCGCGACTGGGATCCGCCGAGAAACTCCTTGCAACAGCCTCGGCGCTCAAATAGAATTTCCGTTTTCTATCAGCCGGCTTAGTATAGCGGCGTATGCCTGCCGGTCAAGCGGGGCGGGAATCCCTTTTTCTATTCAGGAGTTTGGCAAATGGCTTTCGGGATGAATTTCTTCAGGAAACACCAAGGCAGGCTTCTAATCGTTCTGGCTTCCACACTCATGCTGACCTGGTTCGTCGGCACGGCACTCGTGCAGATGTTTTCGCCAAAACCCACCGCAGGGTCGATCTTCGGCGAAGCGGTCTCTTTGCAGGCCTACGGGGAAGCCCAGACGGCGCTTGCCTTCTTTGACCCTCAGAGGCGCCCGACCGAGCAGGAGGTCTGGAAGTTTCTCGTCCTCCAACACGAAGCCGACAGGCTGGGCATCACCGTCAGCGAGGCCGAGGTGACCAACGCCATAAGGCAGTGGGTCCAGGCGGTCACCGGCGCCGATGAGTCCAATCTCGACAACGCCTACCGTCAGCTCCTCTATCAGTTGAGAACCTCTCATGAGCACGCAAGCTTTGTCATCGCAAAGCACTTGAGGCTCGACAAACTGCGCTCGATGATCGCAGGCGCCGCCGCACCGACCGACGCCGAGGCCTGGATGTTCTACGTACAGGACCGCGTGCAGCTCAAGCTCAAGACCCTGCGCATCTCCACCGCCGCATGCATGGCAAAGGTCGCGCCCGCCGACGATGCAATCCTGACGGCATACTACGACACGCACAAAGCCGCATATCTCGAGCCTGCCGCCGCCACAGTGGAATACGTGACGGCTGCCGTCAAGGATTACGAGACGCTCTTTTCAGTGTCTGACGAGGAAGTTCAGGATTACTACGATACCAATAAGGTCGAGGAATTCCTCAAGCCCGCCGAGCAGCCCGAGGAAATCGCTTCGACTGATTCCTCGATGGAAAGCGCCGATGACGCGATCGCCTCGACCGACGCCGTAATGGAGAGCGCCGAGGCCGTCGCCGCAACTGACAGCATCATTGCCGACCAGGACATCTACAAGCCGCTCGAAGAGGTCGCCGGCGAGATTCGAGCCAAACTCCTCGCCCGCAAGGCGGCAGGCGCGATGACTGACGTGCAGGTGGACGGCCAGCAGTCCAAGGACGCGCAGATCAGGCCGCTGAGCCAGATCGCCGACCTCTACGGACTGCCTTACTCAAAGGTCGGGCCTTTTACCGAAACCGAAAAGACCGCCATCCCCGGCCTTGCCGAAGCGACCGGCAGCGACAAGACTCCAGTCATGACCGAGATCTTCACGCGCAAGCCCACTGAGCTGCAGTACGCTGAAGGCCCCGACGGCATCTATGTCTACCGCGTGACCGAGTCCACCGAACCCCGTCAGCCGGACTTCGAAGAGATCAAGGCCCGTCTCGCCGCTGATTATGTCAAGACCGAGGCCGAGCGCATGGCGCTTGAACAGGCCGGCACGGTCCTCGCCGACCTGACGGCCAACGGTTGGGCCGCCTATGAGAAAGACCCCGCATACGATGTGATCGAATCGCCTCTCGGACAGTCGGCCAAGTTCCCGGCCCTGTTTTACACGGCGGCGGTTGTCGAAAAGAGCGCGTTTGGCGGCCCGGTGCTCGGCCCGGACGGCGCTTATGACTTCCAGGTCATAGACCGCGTGGAGCCCGCTATCGGCGCATTCGAAAGCATGAAGGGACTCGTCAAGGCTTGGGGCTTCCGCCAGGAAACTCAGAAATTCATCGAGAGTTGGGAGGCCGACCTTGTGAGCCGTGCCAACGTCGAGATAAGGGCGCCTTCCACGCAGCCGGAAGAACCCGCGCCCATCGATTCTTTGTACTAATGCCGTCGTAACGGCATCGGCCGGACTTTATGGAACGCATCTTTGGCCTCAAGAAAGTCGCCGGTCTCCCCGGCGCCATGGCTACGCTGGGGGTCTTTGACGGCGTACACCTCGGCCACCGCGAAGTCCTGACTGAGACCGTTAAATGGGCCCGCGCGGCCGGCGCGATAAGCGTCGTCGTCACCTTTGACAGGCATCCGGAAATCGTCCTGCGCACCACTCCTGCCGCGGCGCTTGCGTCTCTGGAGCACCGTCTCACGCTCGTTGAAGAGACAGGCATCGACGTTGCCATCGTGCTTCATTTCGACCAGGCACTTGCGGACATGACCGCCGAAGATTTCGTCCGTGAAATCCTCGTTGATAAGATCCAGGTCGGCGGCGTCCTCCTTGGCTTTAACTGCCGGTTTGGCAGGGGCGCCCGAGGCGACTTCGACCTCCTCTCGCAACTCGGCGGAAAGTACGGGTTCGCGGTCAGAAGCACAGAGCCGCTTCTGATTGACGGCGCGCCCGTTTCGAGTACGCGCATTCGCAGTCTCATCTCCGAAGGAGACCTCGCGGGCGCCGCACGCCTCCTGGGCAGGCCCGTCAGCCTCATGGGGACCGTCGTCCACGGCGACAAACGCGGCAGGACCCTCGGATTTCCCACCGCCAATCTCAATCTCCATAACGAGGTCACTCCCCCTGCGGGCGTGTACGTCTGCCGGGTCATGCTTGACGGCGGGAGACTCTGGGGACTCGTGAATATCGGGTTTCGCCCGACCTTTACCGACGGCGCCGATGATGTCAAAAAGACCGTGGAGGTCTACATCGATGATTACGACCCTACCGAAAGTCTCTACGGACACGTGATGGAAATAGAACTTGTGAGTTTCATGCGCCCGGAGGTGAAGTTCGACTCCGCCGATGCGCTGATAGAACAGATGGAAAGGGATCGGCGGCTCCTCGTGGCCATAAGGCGCGAGGCGCCGGACGAGAGATAAACGTCTTGACGGGACGCCCCTCCCGCGCTAATATATTCGTCTCATCAGAAGTGTTTTATATGGTGGGCAGGTAGCTCAGCTGGTAGAGCACAGGACTGAAAATCCTGGTGTCGCCGGTCCGATCCCGGCCCTGCCCACCATTTTCGTTTTGCAGGGCCGCTTGCCTACACCACAGCCAAACGTTGCAACGCCGCGTATCCTCTTAGAACATCCCCACGACATTGCCCGTCTCGTCGAGGTCCACGTCCGTAAACGCCGGTCGGCTCGGCAACCCGGGCATCGTCCGCATCGTCCCCAAAAGCGGATAGAGAAAGCCCGCGCCCGCTGAGGCACGCACTTCGCGCACCGGAACGGTGAAACCTCTCGGCACGCCCTTAAGTGACGGGTCATGCGACAGCGACAGGTGCGTCTTGGCCATGCAGATCGGAAGGCCGCCGAGACCGGCTTTTTCATAGGACTCTATCTGCTTCGCGGCCAGCGGTTCATAACTGACATTCGCAGCGAGATATACTTTCTTTGCGATGGTTTCGATCTTCTTCTTTATGGGCATGTCGAGCGGATAGAGAAACTTGAAGTCCGCCGGTCTTTCACATGCGCCGACTACGGCCTCGGCAAGTTCCGCGGCGCCTTTGCCGCCCTCGGCCCAGTGATTGGACACAACCGCCGCCTCCGCCCCTGCCTCAACAGCGGCTTTCTTTGCAAGTTCCACCTCCGCGGCGGTGTCCGTGGCAAAGTGGTTTACCGCCACGACGACCGGCACGCCGTACATCCGCGCAATCTCGATGTGCCGCTTGAGATTGCAGAGCCCCTTTTCAAGAAGCGCGAGATTTTCTTTCGTGTACGCCTCGTCGAGAGACCTGCCCGGCACGACCTTCGGGCCGCCGCCGTGCATCTTGAGAGCGCGAATCGTCGCCACAAGAACGACGCAGTTCGGGATGATCCCCGACGCGCGGCACTTGATATCGAAAAACTTCTCCATGCCGATATCCGCGCCAAACCCCGACTCGGTCACCACATAATCTGCCAGCCGCGTCGCCATCTTGTCTGCGATTATCGAACTGTTGCCGTGCGCGATATTAGCGAACGGCCCGGCATGCACAAACGCAGGCTGCCCTTCGAGAGTCTGCATGAGGTTGGGCTTTATGGCGTCTTTCATCAGCACGTTCATCGCGCCCGCCACGCCGAGGTCTTCGGCGGTGACGCCGTTACCCTGCTTGTCGGAGCCGATTATTATCCTCCCGAGACGCTTTCGCATATCGGTCGTGCCGTCGGACAGCGCCAGTATCGCCATCACCTCGCTCGCGACGGATATGTCAAAACCCGTCTGCCGCGGCCTGCCGTCTCCCTTGTCGCCGAGACCCACGATGATATTGCGAAGCGCCCGGTCGTTTATATCCACCACGCGCCGCCAGGTGATTGCATAGGGGTCTATGTCGAGCCGCTTGAGGCCTGCTTTTTCGATCCTCTTGTCCGACATCTCGTCTTCATGCATGATGCGCGAATCTATCGCGGCCGACAGGAGATTGTGCGCGATGCTTACCGCGTGAATATCGCCGGTCAGGTGAAGGTTGAACTCCTCCATCGGGATTACCTGGCTGTACCCGCCTCCGGCCGCTCCACCCTTAATCCCGAATGTCGGCCCCATGGATGGCTGCCGGATGCAGAGAATCGCTTTCTTGCCGATGAAGCCGAGCGCCTGCGTCAGGCCGACTGACGTCGTGGTCTTGCCCTCGCCGAGAGGCGTGGGAGTGATGGCCGTGACGTCTATATATTTGCCTGCGGGAGCGTCGGCAAGCCTGTCGAGGATGCTGAGTTTGACCTTGGCCTTGACGTCGCCGTATAGTTCGAGTTCCTCGGGAAGTATCCCGGCGGCGGCCGCGACCTCGCTGATGTGCTTGGGGCTGGCTGCCCGTGAAATCTCGATATCCGACGGTACGCGCTTGCTCATCTGTTTCTCCTTAGGGTCCGGGAAAAACCTGCTCTGAGTATCTTGAGCCCGCCCGGCTCTTTCCACTTTTCTCCCGGGCGCAGGCATCTATCGCTCAAAACTCTGCAAACGGCACCGTCCGCGGGCGCCGAAATCCTCAAGTTGCTAAAGAGCCTCACTTTTGCGCTCTCCGCCGGGCCCGCAAGAGCGCCTGCAGCGGCAAACGAAGTGATGATTTTGCCCATTTCGCGGCAAAATGTCAATACGAAAGGTCCCCTCTCGGTCGCCAATGCTGTCCCGGCGGCCTCTTTCGCGAGGTTTGCCTACTCCATCCCGACTGAAAACATGCTTTCCAGGTCGTACTTTGAATACGCCCTGAAGGCAATGAGCGTCTTGGTGATTTCGATGCCCGAAATCTTAAGCATATGCTTGGTAATGAGTTCCGCCAGTTGCTCGTTGGTCTTGACACGTATGACCGCTACCAGGTCATACTGCCCCGCCACCGAGTAGACCTCCGCCACGCCGTCAAGCGCCGCGAGGGCCTCGGCTGCATCAGGTATCTGGTCACGCTTCACATTCGTCAAAACAAACGCTGTCACCATGCCTTATCCTCCGCGTCCTGGGTAAATGTGGTCTCTCGGCGCCAAGGCGCCCGCCTCTTCGGTAAAGTCTACCGGGCCCACTGCGCCGCGACAAGTGCCAATTGCCGCGTATTTGAACACACCTTCAGTCACTTGCTATCCCCACGCCGCCGCGATATCATTAGTAGTTTGCACGATTGTCGAGATTTCGCTATCCACCATGCAGGAGTGCACATGTCGAGAAAATTCATCCGCGTCAAAGGGGCGCGCGAGCATAACTTAAAGAATATCGATGTCGATATCCCCCGCGACAAACTCGTCGTCATTACGGGCCTTTCAGGCTCCGGGAAGTCCTCTTTGGCCTTTGACACGCTCTATGCCGAGGGTCAGCGCCGTTACGTCGAGAGCCTCTCGGCCTACGCGAGGCAGTTTCTCGAACAGATGCAAAAACCCGAGGTCGAGTCCATCGAGGGACTTCCGCCCACGATATCCATCGAACAGCGTAGCGGCATCTCCTCGCCTCGCTCCACCGTCGCCACTACCACCGAGGTTTACGATTACCTCCGCCTTCTTTACGCGCGCGTCGGCGAGCCGTACTGCTACGTCTGCGGCAAACGCATCACTCAGCAGACGCCCCAGCAGATGGCCGATGACATATACTCGCGACTCAAGCCCATCACCCGCCTGATGATCCTCGCTCCGCTTGTGCGCGGCCGCAAAGGCGAACACAAGGACGTCCTGGCAACTGTGCGCCGCGAGGGCTTTGTAAGGGTGCGCCTTGACGGCAAGGTCGTGGATATTGACGCCGTTTCGTCGCTCAAGGTCAACAAAAAACGCGCGCACACCATCGAGGTCGTCGTCGACCGCCTGTCGGCGCGCCCCGAGATACGTCCGCGGCTATCCGAGTCTCTTGAGACCGCGCTCAAACTCGGCGCCGGCATCTGCATCGTCGCGCACGAAAAAGGGGACGACAAGTGGACTGACAAAGTCTACAGTGAACTCTACGCCTGCCCAAAGTGCATGATCAGCATCGAGGAGCTCTCGCCTCGGATGTTCTCCTTTAACAGCCCCTATGGCGCCTGCCACACCTGCGGCGGCCTTGGGACCAAACTTGAGTTTGACCCGGATATCATCGTCCCTGACCCCACGCTCACCCTCAAGGAGGGTGCGATAGACGCATGGCGCCGCGGCGGCAAGCGCATGGCCATCTGGTACAACCGCATCCTGAGACGCTTCGCCAAGGATTTCGGCGTAGACCTCAAAGTCCCCTATAAGGACCTCGACAAGGACACCCGCAAGACGCTTCTATACGGGACCGGCGAAGACGCCTCCGTAAAGCCCGCGTTTGAAGGCGTGCTTCCAAACCTCACGCGCCGGTTCAACAATACCGACAGCGAATACGTAAAAAGCCGCCTGCACGGCTACATGAGCGAGCAGCCGTGCCCCGACTGTCAGGGGGCAAGGCTCCGCCCCGAGGCCAGAAGCGTCAAGGTCGGCGGCAAATCCATCCAGGAAATAACCTCGATGAGCATCGAGGAAGCAGCCGTCTTCTTCAGGAAACTCCGCTTCAACAAGGAAAAGACGATTATCTCGCACCAGATCCTGAAAGAGATCCGGTCGCGTCTTGCCTTCATGATAGACGTGGGGATTGCCTATCTCACCCTCGACCGCGCAAGCGGCACCCTCGCCGGCGGCGAGGCGCAGAGGATTCGCCTGGCCACCCAGGTCGGAAGCGGCCTTGTAGGCGTATGCTACGTCCTCGATGAGCCGTCCATCGGACTGCACCAGCGCGATAACCGCCGCCTTATCGATACTCTCGTCCATCTTCGCGACACGGGAAACACCGTCATTGTCGTCGAGCACGATGAGGAGACGATAAGGCACGCCGACCATGTAATAGACCTCGGTCCCGGCGCAGGCGCTCATGGGGGACGCATAGTCGCCGCCGGCAAAGTCGCCGACATTGAGGCCGAACACAGGAGCCTCACCGGCATGTACCTCTCCGGCGCCATGCGGATAGATGTGCCCGAATCCCGCCGCCGCACCAGCCGCGCACGCGCAGTCGAGGTCAGAGGCGCCACCGAGAACAACCTCAAAGGTATCGACGTCCGCTTCCCCCTCGGTGTCTTCATATGCGTCACCGGCGTCAGCGGCTCCGGCAAGAGCACCCTCGTCTCCGAAATCCTGCACAAGGCCCTGAAACGCAGGCTCTATCGCTCAAAGGAAAAACCCGGCGCCCATTCGGCCGTCCTCGGCGCAGAGAGAATCGACAAGGTCATCGAAATCGACCAGTCTCCCATCGGCCGGACTCCGCGTTCGAACCCCGCCACCTATACCAACCTCTTCGACCATATCCGCCGTCTCTACGCCATGACCAAGGAGGCCAAGATACGCGGTTACAAGCCGGGGAGATTCTCGTTCAATGTCAAAGGCGGCCGTTGCGAAGCCTGCCAGGGTCAGGGGCAGAAGAAAATCGAAATGCACTTCCTGCCGGACGTATTCGTGACCTGCCAGGAGTGCAAAGGGGCACGTTACGGCAGGGAGACGCTCGAGGTCCTCTACAAAGGCAAATCCATCGCCGACGTGCTCGATATGAAAGTCGCGGAAGCGCTCGATTTCTTCTCGAGTTTCCCGAAGATTAAACAGGTTCTTCAGACGCTCGTGGACGTAGGGCTGGGCTACGTGGCCCTCGGCCAGTCGTCGACTACGCTCTCCGGCGGCGAGGCGCAGCGTGTCAAACTCGCCGAGGAACTCTCCAAGCAGGCTACCGGCAACACCTTCTACATCCTCGACGAGCCCACCACGGGCCTCCATTTTGACGACATCCGCAAACTTCTCGCGGTCCTGAAACGCCTCGTCGACCGGGGAAACACCGTCGTCGTCATCGAGCACAACATGGACGTAATAAAGTGCGCCGATTACATCATAGATCTCGGCCCGGAGGGCGGTTCCGGCGGCGGCACGGTGGTAGCCACAGGCACCCCCGAAGAGGTCGCCGCCTGCCCGGCAAGCCACACAGGAGCATACCTCAAGCCCATTCTCGCCGCCAAAGAGCCTGTAACGCCGTAGCGGGCATGGCAGCCACCCTTTCGGCTAATCTGCGGCGTTCGCGGCAAGATGGACGACTATTGCCACAACAGTTTACCTTCCACGCTTCTCAGGCGCGCGAGGCATCCGTCCGCGTCGGTATATGCACTTCGCGTATCGCCTGTCAGTTCGCTCACGAGCCGCTCGTAGTGCGCGCGGGCCTCTGCAGGGTCTATGAGTACCATCGCGTCCGCTACGAGGTCTCTGGCCTTCTGGCTCGGCCGTTCCATTGTGAGAAAGTTCACGCTGCCTCTCATCTGCACCCGGTTTCCGCATTTGATAAGGGCAACCATACACGGATGCAGGTCGTCAACGGTGTCGACAGCAAGTGTCGCCGGATACGTCCTGCATAGCCCCTTGGCGTCCTCGATCTCAATCTGCCTGCGCAACGGAGAAGGATCGTATGCCCGGAACTCGCCAAGAAGAAAGGCGCACGTAATCGCCGCTTCGGTTGAAAGATTACCCTTCCCATAGTTGTCGAGAGACGACGAGAGACGTTCGCGCATTGCACCGTACCACCGGGTTAGAGTCGTAATGCCTTCATTGACGGTCTTCGTCTCGCCAGCCCTGATGTCGGCAATCGCCTCGGAGAGCGCAGGCCAGGCCGCGAGGTCGTCTGAAGGAATCGCTGTCCGGGTTACTCTCACGCCGGAACTCAACGTGAGTTTGCGCTGCGCGCAGCGCGCTACATACCCGGTCATGGAACCCATTCGCATCATGTATGAACCCGCAACCATGTCATCGTTCCACTTGAAGAACCAGTCTTTTTCTCTCTCGATCATATCCTCGCACTGCACGAGCATGAGTTCGCCTGCGACATAGATGGCGGAAGCCTTGGCCTTGTGATTGAGCACTCCGGCATTGGCGTCGTTCACCACAGCAATCAGCGCTTCGGCGATAGCCTGTCGTGTTGCCTGCGCCTCGCGCACCGCCTCATATCTAATGGAAGCATCACCAGAGCAAATCCTCTCTCGGAACGCCTTCACTTCCTCCGCAAAAGGCTCCGCTCCTCTCGCGACGGAGGTGGCAAGTATCAGAATACACATAAGTAGAAGCGCCTTACGCATATCTACCCCCTCCTCCAGTCGCCACTGTCGGACATTGTGGCCCGGCCGAAACCACCCTTCTTGGCGCCATCGGCACGTTTCTTGTGGGCATACCGGGTAGTTGGGCACCTCCCTGCGCGTAACTAGGGCTTTCCCGAGCCCCCTCGGCATGTCGCGCCCATGGCCAAACCTCATTATATGCCCTCCGGCAGCCCGGTTTCAAGGAGAACACAGGCTTTTAGGTTGATTTCTGACTTGTCTCCGGCCCGATTTTGGCCTTGAAATGGACGCGCCCCCTCATATAATATGCTTTTTTGCAGAGTGAGCGGTTTTCGCACAGGAGATTAGCTGATGTCAATGCGATGCGATATTTGCGGCAAAGAGCCGTCTTTCGGTAACAGCATTTCAAGGCGCGGCATGGCCAAGAAGAAGGGCGGCGTCGGCCAGAAGATTACGGGCATCTCGCGCAGGCTCTTCAGGCCCAATATCCAGAAGATCCGTATTCTGGTCAACGGCAGCATACAGCGAAAACGCGTATGCACTCAGTGCATCAGGGGCGGCAAGATCCAGAAGGGCTAAGGGGACGCTGTGGGCTCTGAGGGCTCTAAAATGGACGCCGCGACGGTCGAATATGTCGCGCGTCTTTCCCGCGTAGACCTCTCCAGGCAGGAACTCGAACTCTTCAGCGGGCAACTCTCCGACATCCTCGACTATATCGCTCAGTTAAACACTCTCGACACCACCGGCGTCGAGCCGCTCGCCCAGGCCGTTGAAGTGGTAAACGCCCTGCGCGAGGACAACCCCGCCGATTCGCTCACCGTCGAAGACGCCGTCGCAAACGCGCCGGAACACGTCGGACGCTTTTACAGGGTGCCGGCCGTACTTGAATAGCAAGCGAGGCGATTATGGACCTGCTCTGTGCCACAGCGGTAGACGTAAGCCGCATGGTCGCCTCCGGAGAGATATCCGCACGGGAAGTCGCCCGCTTCTTCCTTGACCGCATCCAGACGATAGACCCGAAGATTCACGCATTCCTGCACGTTGATCCCGATTGGACGCTTTCGCTCGCCGACGCCGTTGACGCCAAACGCGCCGCCGGAAAGCCTCTCGGCCCCCTGGCAGGCGTCCCCGTCGCGCTGAAAGACATCCTCTGCACAAAAGGCATCCCGACGACCTGCGGATCCAAAATCCTCGAAAACTTCCGCCCTCCGTATGCCTCCACCTGCGTTGAGAAGCTCCTCGCCGCTGATGCCGTCTTTGTCGGCAAGGCTAATATGGACGAGTTCGCCATGGGGTCCTCCACCGAAAATTCGGCCTTCGGCCCCACCGCCAACCCCTGGGACACTTCGCGCATCCCCGGCGGGTCAAGCGGCGGCTCGGCTGCGTCCATCGCCGCGCGCATGGCCCTTGTGGCCATCGGCAGCGATACCGGAGGCAGCATCCGCCAGCCTGCGGCGCTGTGCGGCGTGGTAGGGATGAAGCCGACTTACGGCAGGGTAAGCCGCTACGGCCTCGTCGCGTTTGCCTCAAGTCTCGACCAGATAGGCCCGTTTGCCGCAAATGTCCGCGACACCGCGCGCACGCTCTCGGTCATATCCGGCCGCGATGAGCGCGACTCGACGAGTATCGACGCCGGCGTCGACGATTACGAGGCCGCGCTCACGGATGTAAAGGGGCTAAGGATTGGCGTTCCGAAGGAGTACTTTGCCGAGGGGCTCGACAGCGAGGTCGAGTCTCGCGTCAGAGAGGCGCTTGACGTCCTGAAGGGCCTCGGCGCCGAGATTGTCGAGGTCACGCTGCCGCATACGTCGTACGCCGTAGCCACATACTACATCGTCTGCACCGCCGAGGCATCGAGCAACCTCGCCCGCTACGACGGCGTGCATTACGGCTATCGTAAGACCGGCACTCCTGATATCATCGAGTTGTATTCCAAGACGCGCGAAGCCGGTTTCGGCCCGGAGGTAAAACGGCGCATCATGCTCGGCACCTTTGTCCTCTCAAGCGGATTCTACGACGCGTACTATACCAAGGGGCTTAAAGTCCGCCGCCTCATCAAGCAGGACTTCGATGATGCATTTAAGTCCGTGGACGTTATCGCCGGCCCTACGACTCCTACCGCGGCTTTCCGCATGGGAGAAAAAGTCGAGGACCCGCTGTCTATGTACCTTTGCGACATCTTCACTATAAGCACCAACCTCGCCGGGATACCCGGGATTTCCGTGCCCTGCGGATTTACGTCCGGGGGACTGCCTGTAGGCTTGCAGTTTATGGGCAAGGTGCTCGACGAGAAAACCGTTTTGAAAGTGGCGGCCGCCTACGAACAGGCGACAAATTTTCCCACGATGCCCGAAAACCTCTGAAACGAGAGAGGAAAAGGAGGCTCGAGGATGAAATGCGTCAACCATGACCAGAAGGACGCAGTCGCAATGTGTGTCGCCTGCGGAGTGGGGCTCTGCCCCGACTGCCGCAATGTCGTCCGCGGCGCCACCTACTGCGAGCAATGCGCCAAGACCCACGAGC
>CALMGO010000245.1 GCA_937863625.1 uncultured bacterium | reverse complement strand
CGCTCATAAATGTCGCCCCCAAACGTTCGCGCGAGATGTTCTCCGTCGTGCGCAGCTTCGCATCACCGATTTACGTTATCTTTTTCGTATTTGTCGGAGCGCGTCTGACCGTTTCGGGAATGGCATGGTGGCTCTGGATCATAGTCGTGGTTTACGTCGTATTTCGCACAATTGGCAAGACGGCAGGGACGTGGTTCGGCGCGAGGCTGAGCGGCGCGGACGACGCGGTGCGAAAGTACGCGGGCCTCGGGCTTTTTGCCCAGGGCGGCATTGCCGTCGGTCTATCGATTATGGCCAGCACGCACCTTGGCAATATACGCATAACTGAGAATCTCGCCCTCGGCGACATGATAATCTACACCGTTACCGCCACGACGCTCGTCGTGCAGATAATCGGCCCGCCGCTTGTCAAACTCTCCGTACGGCTTGCCGGGGAGATAGGCCGCGATGTCACCGAGGAAGACGTCATCGATGACATGACGGTGGGAGACGTCTTTTCGCGCGGAGTCGTGACCGTAAACGAGGAGGCGCCCGTCGCCGCCGTGCTGCGCATGTTTTCCGACCACGACCACTCTGTCTTCCCGGTTGTGGACGCCGCCGGCGACATCGCCGGCATTATCACTCTTGAAGGGATGAAAAACCTGCTCTCAAGCCAGGATTCCTGGCAGTGGCTTGTCGCCGCGGATGTGATGACACCGGTAGAATCAGTTCTCGCCGTGTCCACGCCGCTGAAGACCGCGTTTGACACCCTTCGCAGTCTCGGAGTGGACCAGATTCCCGTAACGGCCGATGAGGCTTCGCGCAGGCCCGCAGGCATCCTCGACGTGCGAAAGGCGCGCATCGCGCTCAGCGAGGAGCTTCTCCACCGCCGGCAGGGGCCCTCTGCCGCGACCGCCTGACGCCCAGCGCCCCCGATCCCAGTGCTACCGCGAGATACGCCGCGCCCGCAAGCATTATGGTCGTCGCTCCCGGCGGCAGGTCAGGGCGATAGCTTATCGCCAGGCCGGCGGTTGTAAAAAGAGCACTCAGCACGGCCGACAGCGCCATTATTCCCCAGAGCCTTTTCGCGAAGTGCGCCGCTATCGCGACCGGCAGCGTCAGAAGCGCTATCACCATCACGACGCCGACCACCGTTACCAGCAACACGACCGTCAGCGCAGTCAGGCACAAGAGCATCACGTAGTATACTTCAACCTTGATTCCTCTGAGTCTCGCAAATTCCTCGTCGAAGCAGACCGCGAGAAACTGGTTGTAGAAGAGTACTCCCATCGTTACCACAAGAGCGTCCAGAAGCGCCACGAGGCGCAGGTCCTCTTTGGTGACGAGAAGTATGTTGCCGAAGAGATAACTCATGATGTCCTGGCTGTACCCAGGCGTCTGCGAGATGAAGAGTATGCCAGCCGCCATCCCTATCGCCCACAGCGCCCCTATTACGGTATCCTCTCGCTGCTTGGCCCTGAGGCTCACCCACGCGATGATGACCGCCGCCCCAAGCGCCGCAACTACCGCCCCGTAAAGCGGCGTCACGGCGGTCCAGCCGTGCACCTTGTTGAGGTATAGCGCCGCTCCGATCCCTCCCAGCACGCAGTGAGATATCCCACCTGCGATATACGTGATGCGCCTCGTCACGACATACGTCCCGACAACGCCGCATGCCACGCTTGCGAGCACGCCGGTTAAAAGCGCGTACTGGAGAAAACTGTGACTTACGAGCGCATGGTAGAACTCCATCAAGACACTCCCCCCCTATGAGGTTACCTGGTCATGCCTGACCATACACACGTCGCTTCCGTACATTTCGCGTATCATCTCTCCCGAGAGCCGGCTCGTCGGGTGTATCACGGCCGTGCGCTTGACACATACGACGCGCCGGAAGAACCTGCTCACGACACCCAGATCGTGGGACACCATGACTATCGTGAGTTTCTCGTTGAGACGTGTGAGTAGTTCGTAAAAGTCCGTTTCCATCTGGAGGTCGAGATTGGCCGTAGGCTCGTCAAGAAGCAGGAGCTCCGGCTCGCTCGCCAGCGCCCTCGCGATAAGTACCCGCTGCTGCTGCCCGCCGGAGAGGTCGCCGTACGTCTTCTTTGCGAGGTCCGGCACTTCAAGCGTCTCGAGCGCCCGCCTCGCGGCCTCCTTGTCGGCCTTTCCAAACGGGCCGAACGGTCTGCCCTTGCCGAGCCTTCCCAGCAGCACCACGTCCATGACGTTGACGGGAAATTTCATGTCAAGCGCCGCATGCTGCGGCACGTATCCTGCGCGGGGCCGGCTGACGCCCGGCGCCTTGCCAAAGACCCTCACCGTCCCCTCGTTCGGCTGGAGAAGCCCGAGGATGATCTTGAGCAGCGTCGTCTTGCCGCCGCCGTTGGGGCCGATAATCCCGACAAAATCACCTTCGTTTATCGTAAGGGTTACATTCTCAAGCACAGAAGCGCCGTTGTACGAGAACGTCATACCCGCAATCTGCACCACGGGCCTGCCGCCGCCCTTTGCGGTTATAATCTCCATAGTCATTTCCCGCCTCCCTCGTCAGGCACAAGAGCCGCCTTTATCTCCGTAGCGATTCGCTCGAGATTTGCCAGGTAGTCTCCGGCAAGAGGATCGATCGCCACGACCGCGCCGCCTATCGCCTCGGCCACGGCGCGCGCGTTCTTGTCCGAAAACTGCGGCTGGACAAAGATCACCTTGACGCCTGCGGCGCGCGCCATGTCGATGAGTGCCACCAACTGCCGGGCGCTCGGTTCCTTGCCTTCGATTTCCACGGCCTCCTGTTTGAGGCTGTATGCGTCAGCGAAGTATCCAAAAGCCGGGTGATAGACGAAAAACGTCGCACCTTTGAGGGGGGCAAGCGCTTCGGATATCTTCGCGTCAACCACGCTCAAATCAGTCT
This sequence comes from uncultured bacterium, assembly GCA_937863625.1. Classification (GTDB taxonomy): domain Bacteria; phylum Planctomycetota; class DG-23; order SLPQ01; family SLPQ01; genus CALMGO01. The sequence continues at coordinate 253 of CALMGO010000245.1, read as the reverse complement.
GGAGCGCGGCGAGGTTCTTTTCAAATTCCTGTGCCTTCTCAGGCATTATGGCGGTAAGAGCGTCGCAGACGTTTCTTGCCATCATGCCTGCCAGCCGCGGCGAAAGCCACACATGCGGATCCATCTGCGCAGCGCCTGTTTCACCGTGTCCATCGGGGTCATCCTCGGAGGGTCTTAAGTCTATTCCCTTAAGCATGTTAATGATTTTCACGTCGGGAAACGCCGACGAGACTTTCGCCGCAAGCACCTTTTC
>CALMGO010000244.1 GCA_937863625.1 uncultured bacterium | reverse complement strand
GGCGCGGCGCAAGTCTAAAGACGTGTCTCGAGCATACGTATTCAAACGGGGTCCCGAACGGCGCCGATACGAACACATACTATTTTAAGCGTCAGCGGCGCTTTTCGCCTCCTATTTCGGCAAAGCGCGCGAGAATTGCGGGGGCTTTGCCGGCGGAGCCGAGGACGCTGATTTTCTCTTTCACGAGCGCCTTCACCGCGGCGCGGCCGGGCGCGAGATAGTCGCGCGGCTCGACGGTCTGGAGATTTTCGGCGAAGAACTTGCGGATATTGGCGACCATCGTGATGCAGAGGTCGGTGTTGATATTGACCTTGCAGACGCCTATGGAGGCTGCGCGGGTGATCATGTCCTCGGGGACGCCTCTGGCGCCGCCGAAAGCTGCGCCAAACTCGTTGGCGAGGGCGACATATTCCTGGGGGACCGACGACGCGCCGTGAAGGACAAGCGGAAAGCCGGGGAGGGCCTTCTTTATCGCGGCAAGCCTGTCGAAATCAAGCGCGGGCTCTCCGGTAAACTTGTACGCGCCGTGCGCTGTGCCGATGGCGACTGCGAGCGAATCGCAGCCGGACTCGCGGACAAACTCAACGGCCTGAGCGGGGTCGGTAAGGGTGGCCTTTTTTGCGGCGATCTCAAGTCCGCCCTCCGCGCCGCCAATCTTGCCGAGCTCGGCCTCGACGGGGACGCCCTTTGAATGGGCGTACTCGACGACGCGGCGAGTGAGTGCGATATTGTCCGCGAGGGAAAATCTCGATCCGTCCACCATGACGGAGGTAAAACCGGCATCGACGGCGGATTTGCACACTTCGAAATCCTCGCCGTGGTCGAGGTTAAGCGCGATGGGAACAGAGGAAGTCTCGACGGCGGCCTCGATGAGTTTGCGGATGTAGGCGTCGCCCATCTGCCGCCGGGCGAGGATGCAGGCCTGGAGGATGACGGGGGAGTCCATCTCGGCGGCGGCCTCAGTGACGGCCTTGACGCTTTCAATGCCGTTTATGTTGAAGGCGCCGATGGCAAAACCCTGTCGGTAAGCAACATCGTACATCGCACGCGTGGTCATGAGCGGCATTGGAGTTCCTTTCGCAGTTCAATCAGATATTCTAAGGCCATACCCCCCTGCCCCATCCGGCTGACGCCGGGAAAGTAATCAGGGGGCGCCATTACGGAGCCCCCTGTAGACAGTGTGCCGAGTTTTCGTTATTTGCCGGCTTTTTTGAGTTCGGCGCGAACGAGAGGCGCCTTGCCGGATACGCCGAGGACGCCGAGTTTGTGCCTTACCATGGCCTTAATGGCATCGCGAGCTGGTCCGAGGTATTGCCTGGGGTCGAAGTGCTCGGGATGCTCGGAAAAGTGCTGACGAATGGTGGCGGTCATGGCGAGACGCAGGTCGGTGTCGATATTGATTTTGCAGACGCCCATGGAGGCGGCCTCTGCAATCATGGATTCGGGGACGCCCTGCGCGCCGGGGAGAGTGCCGCCGTATTTATTGCAGAGATCGACAAACTCCTTGAGAACGGTCGAGGCGCCGTGGAGGACGATGGGGAACCCGGGGAGCTTGTCCTGGATGACCTGGAGGCGGGCGAAGTCGAGCTGGGGTTCGCCTTTGAACTTGTAAGCGCCGTGCGAAGTGCCGATGGCGATGGCGAGCGAATCGCAGCCGGATTTTTTGACGAACTCAACGGCCTCGTCGGGGTCGGTGTAGGTGGCGTCCTTGGCGGCGACCTTTACGGCGTCCTCGACGCCGGCGAGTTTGCCGAGTTCGCCTTCGACGACGACGCCGCGCGCATGGGCATAGTCGACGACTTCCTTGGTGAGGCGGATATTTTCTGCAAGCGGATGCTTGGAGCCGTCAATCATGACGGAGGTAAAGCCGGAGTCGATGCAGTCCTTGCAGATTTCGAAATCGTCGCCGTGGTCGAGGTGCAGCGCGATGGGGAGGTCGACGGTTTCGAGCGCGGCCTCGACGAGTTTGCGGAGGTATTCCTGGCGGGCGTATTTGCGCGCGCCTGCGGAGACCTGGAGGATAAGGGGGCTGTCGAGTTCGCCGGCGGCGTCGACGATGCCCTGCACGATTTCCATGTTGTTGACGTTAAAGGCGCCGATGGCGAAACCTCCACCGTAGGCGACATTAAACATCTCCTTTGTTCCGACGAGAGGCATAGCAGCTCCTTTCCGATATCTTGATACATATCCAGCGCCGGGCGGACCCGGCAGTTGCAAAGTACGATTCGGCGGGCCAGCGACCCGCCCCTACGAGACTACTATATTAACGAGCCGTCCGGGGATGACGATGACCTTTCGGACGGTTTTGCCTTCGAGGGCTTTTAGAGTCTTTTCGTCGGCGAGGGCGGCGGCGCGAATATCCTCCTCGGAGGAACCGGCCGGGACGACTACCTTGCCGCGCAGTTTGCCATTTACCTGAACGGGTATCTCTATCTCATCGGCCTTTGCGGCCTCCGCGTCAAAAGCGGGCCATGGGGTCTTGAAGATACTGGGCTCGTGCCCGAGCATCTCCCAGACCTCTTCGGCAACGTGAGGCACAAAGGGGCTCATGAGTTGAGTGGCGCTTTCGAGGGCGAAACGGATGACCGACGCGTCGGTATCGGATTCGTTGTCCTTGACGGCGTTTAAGAACTCCATGAGCGAGGCGACGGCGGTATTAAAGTGCCAAGAGTCCTCGATGTCGTGCGTAATCTTTCGAATAGTCTGGTGGGTGACGCGGTGCACGACGCGGGAAGCGCCGGAGAGGTCGTCACCCGTGCCGTCATACGCCTTTACACCTCTGACACGGGGGAGATTGGC
>CALMGO010000243.1 GCA_937863625.1 uncultured bacterium | reverse complement strand
GCGAGCCCCGCTTTGTGAATCGCATGTTCGATTTCCGTGCGCTGGGCCCCCTCCCCTGCCACGAAGAACTTCACGTCTGGTTGGGAGACTATCAGCGACGCAGCTTCCACGAGGAAGAGGAACCCTTTCTGCGGGTCGAGGCGCCCGACCGAGAGCACCAAAATGTCGGCCGGCGCAACGCCGAGCTCGCGCCGGACTTCTTCACGAGTCCGAAGAGGGGCGGGAGGATCGACCGGATTGGGGATGACCAGAAGTCTATCAGCGCGAATGTGTGCGCGGTCCCGCGTGAAATCGCGGACGGCGTCCGACACGCAGACCTCGCGATCCATGAGAGGCTGAGTGAGAAAATCCATGTACAGGTGCGACCGGCGGCGCCGTTCAGCAACGCGTATCGACGAGACGACAACGGAGATGCGGGCAAAGATATTGGCAAGTCGGCCGGTGACATTGGCATGAAAGAGAAACGTGTGGAGAATGTCGGGACGGACTTGTCGCATAATGGTTACGAGGCGGGCAAAGGCAAAGGGGCTGACCTTGCAGTCCATGTCGGCAAAATAGACCGGGATGGATTCGCGTTCGAGCCAGGCGGCCACAGGGCCGCGGCCCGAGAGCGCGGCGACGTGAACGTCATATCCGCGGGAACGGGCAGCAACGGCGAGGCGGAAGAGGTTTTTCTCGGCGCCGCCGATGTCGAGTTCAGTAATAAGATAGAGTATTTTGGGCATAGTCGTCGCGAACAGGCTGGTTACAATAGAAACCGGTATTGTACTTACGCACATCGACCAGTGACAGGGCAAAAGTAAACATGAAAGTATCACTTTTCGACTACCAACTCGATGAGAAGCTCATCGCACAGACGCCGACGGCGAGGCGGGGGGATTCGCGGCTGCTGGTACTGGAGCGGGAGACGGGGCGCATAGAGCATCGGCGTTTCAAGAATATCGGCGAGCACATGCGGGCGGGGGATTTGCTTGTGCTCAACGACACTCGCGTGATACCTGCGCGCGTTTTCGGAGTCAGAAGAACTCTCGGGAAGGTGGAGGCGCTCTTTCTCGAACAGGCCGGAGACAACGTGTGGCGCGCAATGATAGGGAGCAAGGGGCGCGTCAAGGAGGGAGAGAGGCTCAAGTTCGCCGACGGCGAGGTCGTAGTCGAGGTGATGGGCAAGGATGAGGAGGGGATATTCACGGTCGCAGTGCTTGAGCCGGAGGACCTGGTCGAGACGCTTGAGCGCGTCGGACATGTGCCGGTGCCGCCGTACATAAGACGCAAGGGCGTTGCGGCCGACATGGAGGCGATTGACAGGCGACGCTATCAGACCGTGTACGCGGCAAAAAGCGGGGCGGTGGCAGCGCCGACAGCGGGGCTTCACTTTACGGAGGGGATACTCGACGCGCTGCGGCAGGAGGGAGTCAGGATAGCGAAGGTCACGCTTCACGTAGGAATCGGGACATTCCGGCCGGTCAAGTGCGAGGAAGTCGAAGACCATGTGATGCACAGGGAGTATTTCGAGGTAGGCGAGGAGACGGCGGCGGCGTTACGAGCGGCGCGAGACGAAGAAAGGCGCATCATAGCCGTGGGGACGACCACGGCGCGCGTCATCGAGAGCCTTCCGGAAGGCGAGGCGAAGGCGATAAAAGGCTGGACGGAGATTTTCATATATCCCCCCTACCATTTCAAGCTGGTCGATGCAATGGTGACGAATTTCCACCTGCCGAAGAGCACGCTGTTGATGATGGTGTCGGCGTTTGCCGGACGGGAAAATGTGCTGGCGGCTTACGAGGAGGCCAAACGCGAGGGCTACAGGTTTTTCAGTTACGGCGACGCGATGTTTATTTCTTAGGCGGCGCGGCGGCTAACCTTTCGGCGAGGGCGAGAGCCTGGTCTCGGGTGGCTATTTCTTCATCGAGCTGGGCGTTGTAGACCTGGGCGAGGATGCGTCCCATCAGCGGCCCGGCGGCGACGCCGATGGCTGCAAGGTCGTTGCCGTTTATAAGCGGCGCGGGCTTGATCTCTTCGTTGGACAACTCACTTCTCTTCTTCATCGCGAAATCGTAGTTGGACATGTCCTTGTTTGAAGCAAGCGCATCGATGCGATGGATTTCGGCAATCTCGGGGAAGAGTTCATGGCCGAAAATGCGCTTCAATGTGGACTTCTTCATCTTGGTCACATCTTTGAGGATCATGTGGTTTC
>CALMGO010000242.1 GCA_937863625.1 uncultured bacterium | reverse complement strand
ACGCGGCTATGCGAGCGGACTCTTCGAGCGCATAAGCGATATGAAAGCTCCGTGGCTGGTGGACTCCAAATGGCTCGAAGGAGTAGAGCTGGATGAAGCCGCGCGGAACAGGAAGATCGTGGAGACCAGGAAGGTAGTCGAATATGCACAGACACCTGAAGGCCAGTGGTATGCGCGCAAGGTCGCGGAGACGCAGGAGGAAAACGGCAACCCGACGCGCGAAACCGAGACCATCGTGTACCTTGACACAAAGCGGGAAATATCCGACGATATGTTTGACGTGAATGGCATCGCTACGAGGGAATAAGAGACAGGCAGACAATGGATGCGGTTGTAAATCTGACAGGGGCTCCGGAAGGAGCCCCTGCTTTTTGTAAAACTCTCAAAGCGAAGAATCCGCCAGATTAAGAGCCTGCGCTACATATCAACCCATGCCGAGGAGTTTTCGGCGGACCTGGCGGCGGCGTGTATGAACTGCATGCCGCGGAGTCCGTCGTAGACGGTCGGGAAATTGTACTCATCGGTCTTCATGGGAGAGCCGTCGATATGTCGGCGGATGGCTTCGACAGCGCCGCAGTAGATATTGGCAAAGGCTTCGAGGTACGCTTCGGGGTGGCCGGTGGGAATACGCGTGCTTTTGGTCGCGGCCTCCGAGAGGTACTCGCCATGGGCGCGGGTGAGCGTCTGGCGGGGCTTGCCATATTGATAGAGGGAAAGATAGTTGGGATTTTCCTGTTCCCAGAGGATAGCCCCCTTGGAGGCGTAGACACGCAGGCGGAGGTTATTTTCCTCGCCGGTGGCGATCTGACTGGCAGTGAGGTAGCCTTTGCCGCCGCCGGTCATCCTCAGCAGGATATTTACATCCTCGTCAAGCGCGCGGTCGGGGAGGAACGTGCTCTTGTCGCAGGAGAGGGAGCCGATGCGGTCGCCGGTGACGTATTCGAGGAGGTTCATGCCGTGAATCCCGATGTCGCCCAATGCGCCGCCGGCGCCGGCCTGAGCAGGGTCGAGACGCCAGGAGGCCTGCTTTTGGCCGTCCTTTTCAAGAGGGGCCATGAGCCAGTCCTGGAGGTACTCGACGATGACCTTGCGGACCTGGCCCATCTGACCGGATTGGAAGAGGTGTCGTGCGTGGCGTATGACGGGGTATCCGGTGTAGTTGTGTGTGAGGGCGAAGACGAGGCGGGTCTTTTCGACGAGTTTGACGAGTTCGGCGGCCTGGTCGAGGGTGAAGGTCATGGGCTTATCAGAGACGACGTGAAAGCCTGCCTCGAGGAAGGTTTTTGCGACAGGGAAATGTGAGACATTTGGGGTGACGACGGAGACGAAGTCGATACGCTGGTCTTTGGGGAGGGCGGCCTCGGCCTTTGCCATCTTCTCGAAGGACTCGTAGCAGCGCGCGGGGTCGAGGTAGAGCTGCCTGCCGGTTGTCCTGGTATTTTCCGGGTCGCGCGAGAAACATCCGGCGACGAGTTCGACCTGCTGGTCAAGGACGGCGGCCATGCGATGAACGGCGCCGATAAAGGCCCCCTGCCCTCCGCCGACCATGCCCATTCTGAGTTTGCGTTTCCAGGACTCCATATCTGACGCTCCTCTCTTCGACTGACTGATCCCTGCCGGGCAGGACCAAGGATACCACGGGCGCTTTTGCATTCGAGCGAGACGAAAATATCATAACGGCGGCGAGGGGCAAAGGCAACTGCACATCGCCGACATTGGGCGCGATAACGTATCTTAGAGCAGCAGGGGCGTTTCGCGGGAGAATCACACCTTGAGGGTGGGGACTTTGGCGAGGTCGCCGGATGCGGCGGCCTCGAGAAGCGGCCGCATGTATTCATCCACCATATCCGTATTCATCGGCACAGGCATGGCCTGGAGTTTGACGGCGATGGCGGGGTCCCTGGCGGCGTCGACGGCGCGGTCGATGTGGGCACTCGTGAACGCGGGCAATTCTGAGAGGGTGATTGGCATTTCAAGTATGCGGGGAAGCGTCATCATGGCGCAGGCGACGGCGAGGCCGAGCTCGCGTCCGGAAAGATTTGCGATATCGGCAACGGGCAGGCCGCAGCGCTCGTAAATCGCGGCGAGTTTTCGGAGCTGGCGCTCGATAGCGGGGGCGAAAAGGACGGCGTAGTAGGGGCCGAGAAGCGCGGTGGCGCGGCCGTGCGAAGTGACGTCGACGAGTGAGAAACTGGTCAGGTGAGGGCCGCTGGTGGAGCCTTTCATAATGCAGAGACCGCCGAGGTCGGTGCCGAAGCCGAGGAGGCGGCGGGCGGCAAAGTCCGTGGGCTGGGCGAGCGCGTCTCTTATGGCGCCGACGATGAGCTCGACGCCGAGCAGGGCCGGCTCTTCGACAATATCGATAGAGTCTCCCTTTGCGCCGAAGTAGACCTCGAGGCAGTGGCTCATGCCGTCAAACGCGCCGTCAATGGTGAGGTCGCGCGGCGCGGAAATGGTGGTTACATAATCGAAGACCGCCGCGGCTGGGGTCAGCGCGTCATCGATGATGAGCTTCTTTCGAGCGGCGGCAAGATCGGTGATATTGGAGTAGCGGGTGAGGTGCGAGGCTGATGATGCGGCGGTCTCTACGGCGACAAAGGCGCGAAGGCGGCGCGAGCCGAGCATCTCGGTGACTTTGCCGACGCCGAAGAGGGGCTCGATATCGCGAGTGTCCGCGGCGAGAGAGGCAAGGGCGTTTGCGGCCTTGGCGGCATCTATGGTGGAGCCGCCTCCGACGGCGACGACGATATCGGCGGGTGAGCCGAGGATGGCGTCACGGATACGGTAAACATCTTCAATAGGGGAATTGGGACGGGAACCCGCGCAACGCGATACGACCGCGACACCGCAGGCGGCAAGCGAGGAGGCGACCTTCTGGACGGCGGTGGCGGCCCAGCGGGAATCGTTGGCGATGAGGATGGCCTTTTTGCCAAGGGACGCGGCAAGGGGGCCGGTGCGGTCGAGGACCTCGAGGCCGAATGCGTAGGACTCACCGCGAAAATCACGCAGCAGTTCACGAGCTCGCACGAGGTGCTGCACGGAACCTCCCTTTCAGAACGCGGCCGGTGCAGTTACTTTGCCCAGGTGCTTCCCGTGGGGCCAAACCCGAACCAGCGTTCTATGACGGACTTTTTCCTCGTATAAAACTCAACGGAATCGGTCCCCTGCACGCGCAGGTCGCCGAAGAGACTCTGCTTGTGGCCGCCAAAGCCGAAGAAGGCCATGGGGGCGGGGACGCCGGCATTGATGCCGATCATGCCGCACTGGATGCTGCGGCGAAACTCGCGCGCGGCGCCGCCGGAGGATGTGAATATGGAAGCGCCGTTGCCGTAGTCGCTCGCATTGGCGAAGCTGACGGCCTCATCGAGGTCGCGGGCGCGCATGACGGAGAGAACGGGGCCGAAGATTTCCTCGCGGGCGATGCGCATGCCGGGGGTGACATGGTCGAAGACGGTCGGGCCGACAAAGAAGCCGCGCGGGTGGCTCTCGACTGTGACGGCGCGGCCGTCAAGCAGAAGCGAGGCGCCTTCGACGAGGCCGAGGTCGATGTAATCGATGACACGCTTCTTGTGCGCCGCGGAGATTACGGGGCCCATTGTAGTGGAGGGGTCGAGCCCGTGTCCGAGAGTGAGGGCGGAGGCGGCCTTCACAACTTTGTCAACGATAGACGCGGCAGGGCCGACCGGGACGAGCACGGATGACGCCATGCAACGCTCTCCTGCGCAGCCGAAAGTGGAGGATATGACGGCGCTGACGGTATTTTCGAGGTCGGCATCGGGCATGACGAGAAGATAGTTTTTGGCGCCGCCGAGGGACTGGACGCGCTTATTCTGAGAGGATGCAAGCAGGAAGACACTCTTCGCGGCGGCGGTGGAACCGACGAACGAGACAGCCGCGACCTGTGGGGCGGTGACGAGGGCTTCAAAAGTCTCCCGAGCCCCGTGCACGATATTCAAGACGCCGGGAGGGAGGCCGCCGAGGGTAAATAACTCGCCCAGGGCGGTGGCGGTGGCGGGGCAGCGCTCGGACGGTTTAAGGACGAAGGTGTTGCCAAGCGCGACGGCCACAGGGAACATCCACATGGGAACCATCGCGGGGAAATTAAAGGGGCATGCGCCTGCGACGACGCCGAGGGGTTCGCGGTAGATGTAGCCGTCGATGCGGGACGCGATGTCTTCGAGGAACTCACCCTTGGCCAGATGAGGGGCTCCGGCGGCGAACTCGACGACCTCGATGCCGCGACGAACGTCGCCGCGAGCCTCTGCAAGAGTTTTTCCATTTTCGGTGACGAGGAGGCGGGCGAGGTCTTCGGCGCGCTGCTCGAGGATGTCTTTGATCTGGAAAAGAATGCGGCAACGCTGGACGACAGGCGTGTCGCGCCACGCGGGAAACGCATCGGCGGCGGCCTTTACGGCATCGCGCACCTCGTCGGGGGTCGTGTATTTCACGGTGGCGACGAGGGTGTCGGGCGCGGCGGGGTCGGGGATATCGTGTATGTCAGGAGATGCGGGCGTGAGCCATTCGCCGTGAACGAGGTTCTTGAGAGCTTTCGACATCGGGCCTCCGGGCCATTGCAATGATTATGACGCGGGTACGGAACAAATTGTCCACTAAAAAACGAACAAGTCAAGGAACCGAGTGGCAAAGCTGAGATGAGCGCAACGTCCGGGACGGATCTACGGCAAAGGAGTGATCCTGTTGAGCAATTCGTCGAAGTTGTCCCGGGTGACGATGAGGCCGGGGGAGAGGATTTCGGCGGGCGGGGCGGAGGAGTCCTTTACCCATTTGTAGAGGTGCTCGGCGGCAAGGAATCCGTGGCGATTCGGACTGATAAAGCACGAGGCGACGAGCGAGTCGGGGGTTGAAGAGTCGAAAACAGGGAGCGCGGGAAAGACGACGACGTTGCCGGCGATGACCGAGGAGGAGTCTACGGATGCGTCCTGCAGCGCAGAGAGGGCCGGGAAGGCCGAATCCGCGTCGGCTGAGAAGACGAGCCACTTTGTAAGGGAGGGATTTGCGGCGACGGTGGAGGCGACAGTGGATACGACGGCATCGCGCAAGGAATCGGGGTCAGTTGAGGCGATAAGGAACGTGCGGCTGATGGGGAGCAAGGCGTCGGTGAAGGCTTTTGTCGCGGCGCCGATGCGTTCTTCAGCCTCCGGGGAACTCTGCGAGTCGAGGATAAGAATGCCGACCTGGTCGGGAGGCCAGTTGCGCGCGGACATCTGCGCGAGGAGCGAATCGGCAAGCAAGCGGCCTGCTCCGCTCTGGGATACGCCGGCAAAGGGAACAGGCAGAGGCTCGGAATCGATGTCAGTCAGGCGGGTATCGACGGTTATAAGCTTTATCCCGCGAGCGGCGGCCTTGGCGACGACGGCGGAGCCGATGGAAGGATGAGGCGCACAGAGAAGCAGCCCCTGGACGCCGCGACGCGGTAGAAGGTCTATGATTTCGAGGAGGCGTTCGTCATCGGAGGCGACGATTTCGAAGAGGTCGATCTCGAAGCGCTCGAGGCTGTCTGCGGCAACGACGAGTTCTTCACGGGTCCATGGGTCGGAGGCGTCGCTGACGATGAAGGCAAGGCGGACGCCTTGTTCTTCAACGGCGGGAATCTCCGAGCGGGAACACCCCGAAGCAAGCACGGCACAGAGAAGGGCGAAAAGGATGAATCCGTATGCTCTCATGGTAATGTCCACGTTATCCGCGGTTACACAATCACAGCCAAAGGATAGCAAAGGCTGAGGGAAGTTCCAGAACAATCATGGCGGCAACGGCGCGAGTGCAAGAAAGGCCTACCACGAGCCGCCGGAGCCGTGGCCGCTCGAGTGGCCGCCGCCGCCGGAGAAACCGCTGTGAGACGAGTGGCTGCCGGACGACGAGTGGCTGGAGGACGATGAGCCGAAATGCCCGCCGGAGCCGTGGCCGCTCGAGTGGCCGCCACCGCCGGAGAAGGACGAAAATCCGCTTGTTGACGATGATGAGCCGAAGCCGCTCGATGAACCGAACGAACTCGTGCCGAAGCCGCTGGAGTTATTCCAGGAGTTGCCGTGAAAGCGGCTGTGGCCGCCGGACGTAGTATCGGTGCGGCCTGTATTATTAAAGAGAAGCCAGTAGAGAAGAGAGTCGCGCGGGCGGCTGTCCCAGAGATTGGGCGTGTCCTGCGGAGGGGACAGGAGCGAATGTGAGTATGAAGACGCCGCTGAAGAAACGCGCCGGACGGCGGCGATGATAACAATGACTATCACGGCAAAGAAGACAAAGAAGACGCCGGGAATGACGGCCGGGATGAAATGCGACTGACGGCGCGGCATGGGACTGACGTTCCGGTGCACAGTGACGGGCGCGGAAGGCATCCGAGTCGGCTGCGGAGACGGCGCGACACGGCGCACAGGCGCGGGCGTGGCAACAGGCGCGGATGTGGCACCGAGGGCGGGAAGAGTAACGCCGTAGTGCCGGGCGAGGGTACGGCAGATGGACGTGACCGCAAGCGATATGCCGGAGGCGTAGTCGCCGCGTCGGAAGCCGGGGAGAAGGTCGCGGTTTGCGGTCTTGTCGATAACGTCTTTGGTGAGTACGGAGGCGAGCCCGTCGCCGACTGTTATCCAGTATGCGTGGTCGTCGACCGCGACAACAAGGAGCGCGCCATTGTCGACATCCTTCTGCCCGAGCTGCCAGGTATTAAAGAGATCGCGCGCAAACGCGGAAATGGGGACGCCATCGGTGCTGGTGACGGTGAGGACGACGAACTGGGCGGTGGTCCGGGCTTCGAGGTCGGCGAGAAGGTCATTAAGGGAATCGGCTCTGGAAGAGTCGACCACGCCGGCGATATCCGAGACGTGAGAGTCGGGATAGGGTACGCCATAGAGAGTGGGGCGGTCCTCGGCGGGGGCAACGTCGGGCGTAACCGCAACAGTGGCGGCAGGCGCCGGGCTTACTGAAGGCGCGACGGTGGGCGCCGGGCTTATAGCGGGCGCAGCAAGAGGCACGGAGGTGACCTTAACAGGCGGCGAAAGAGGCTCAGGCGCGGGCCGCTCGGGCGCGGGCTTGACGGGCTTTGCGGCAGGCGGCGCAGTCTTTACCGGGGCAACAGGCGTGGCCGTGACACGAGGCGCCGGCTTTCGCACGGACTTTTTGGGCGCGAAGGCGAGATAGAGCCCTACCGCGGCGGTAACGAGAAGCGCTATGGTCAGCAGGATGAAAAACTTAAAACCTGTCGACCTGCTCGATGAGTATTTGGACGACATCGTATAGCCCCTTGTATGTTTCCTGCAGGTATTGCCAGTCGTAGCGGGGTTTCACGTCGCGCAAAGAGAGAATCTTTTCAAAGGGCGCCGCGTCGAAGGAGAGGACGGCGGCGGCTCGGGCGATTATTTCGGCTTTAGTGGGGAGCGGGGGAGCGTCCTTCAAGAAGAGGATGCCGCGGAGGACGGGGACGACGGAATTAAGCGAAGATACGAGAAGCGCGGCAAGATGCCGCTGACGGCCGAGGCAGGAGAGGTAGCCGCGGCGGAGATTTATGGCGAGGCTTTTGAGTTCGCGTTCGGCGGCGAGCCGGACGTGGTCCTTGCCGATGGCGAGGTCGGCGAGATAGTCGTCTCCAAAGACGGTCACGTGCGCATAGCGGAACTCGAGGAATTCGAGCGGGAAGACGTCGAGCGAACGCTTGATGTAGAGCGGCGTCATGAGCAGAGGTATGGCGATGCCCTTTTTGCCGGCGGATTTGCCGAGGTTGGCGAGGTCGTCGAGAAAGTCGACGTCGATGCGGTCGAGAACGAAGACGCTGTTTACATCGGAGACACCGGGACGGTAGTCGGGGGTGACAGCGGAGCCGACGACGGCTATTGAGCGGAGAAGGTCTCCCGCGGCATCGATGACGGGTTCAAAGAACGGCGAGGCCGTGTCGATTACGGCCGGGTCGAGCAGATGCATGTCGAGAATGGGCGGGTGTGCGCCTTTGTCTGTGGTGGTCATGACGGAACCTTTCGTTAGAGAATATCCTGGCAAGCTATGCGCCAATTTTCGCACATAATCCGGCCAGGTCAACGATATTGCCGGGCACGAGAAAAGAGTTCGGTGACATATACAGCGGTGGCGGGGGGATTATTCGGGGGAAGAGCGGCGGTTGCTCCACCTCCTACGGGGCGGCCCGCGCTGCATTGGCAAGCCGCCGGCGCCACGCGAAGGACCGGTGCGCGTGGAAGCGGATGAGATTTGCGCGGGGGGTTTGAAAGACGGCGAGGGGGCGTGTATGATTCTGCGGGGTGACGGCGGGAAAGGAGACTGAGGCGGAGACGGTCGTAAACAAACAGCGGGTGTTTATCGCGTGTTTCCTGCTCGTGACGGCAAACGCGCTCGTCTATACGTACTATGCGTACGTCACGCCGCAGAACTGGGACGAACTCTTTCACGTCAAGAGCAGCCTCGTGAGCCCCTCGGACATATCCACGACGGAGAGCTATGGCTACGCGGTCGACCACCCGAGCATAAAGAGGCACGTCTACGGCGCGGCGCTCCATCTCGTGGGCATACGAGAGATGAACATCCCGGACGTGGACTACACAAGGGGCGTCGAGTGGAATATGGAAAACGGGCGCGTGCCGCCGATGCGGGCATCGGTGGCGCTGAGGCTCGTCAACTCGGCATTCATGACGGCGGCGCTGGTGCTTTTGTACTTTACGACGCTCAAGGTGACGAAGGCGGAGTATCTGTCGCTACTGGCGCCGGCGGCGCTACTATTTAACAACCGCGCGGCCGACCAGGTGGCTGCGTATTTAGGATGCGACGCGATACTGGCGTTTTTTCTGGCGCTGTCGGTCTTCGTGTGGATGGCGTTTGCGGCGAAAGGCAAGGCTAAAGACCTGTGGGCGATAGCGGCAATCGGCGCGGCGGCGGGTCTGGCGGCGTCGGCGAAATTTAACGGGGCGCTCGTCATCGTGGCGTATTGCGCGTATCTTGCGATTGCAGGCAGGGGCATGGCGCGAGTAGGGAAACCACTACTTGCGGGCGCGGTGTGCATGGCGGTATTTGTGGCACTGAATCCAGTGATGAGAATCGGCGGGATACAGGGGGCGGTCGCGGCGGTGGAGGCGATGCTCCAGAGGCGGCATGACATCTGGCTGTCGCAGTACGGAGACAAGCCGCTGTCGCGGGTGCGGCTCGTGGCGAAGTATTGGCCGTACGTGTCATTTGTACCGGCGTATGCGGCGGCGGCGGTGATGCTCAAAAAGCGCAAATGGGTGTCGTCGGCAATGGTGTGGGGGATAGTGCTTGTGGCGGGGACGGTGCTCAGCGTCAACCGCGTTTACAGGCGCTACTATCTACCAAGCGACATGGCGACATTTACCCTGGCGGCGATATTGGCATGGGCGCTTTTGGCCGAGGTGCGCGGCAGGACCGCGGGCGCGCGGCTCTCCGGGCGAAAAAGCGCGGCGCTCGCCGGAGTGATAACAGCGGCGGTAATGCTCACGTTTGTGGCGGCATACGAGCCGTGGGGACCGTACAGGGAACATACTGAAAAATCGGTCGCGGCGAAGGTGGCGGTTTTCTACCGGCAATCGGCGGCGTACTACGGGCTTGGCGACGTGATGACTGTGGGCGAGGTCAAAGAAACCCTCTCCGTCGGCGACACGCGGCAGCGGCCGACGCAGCCGCCGAGGGAACCGATCGGACTCGGGCCGGAGCGGGCGGCATGCGGGGCGGCACTGGTCGCGGCGCTGGGGGTGGCGTTTCTTTTGACGAAGCGGGCGACAGGGAGCGCGGCAGCGGGCGCTGTGATCGCTGCGATCCTGCTGTGGAATGAATTTGCCCAGGGGACGTATTACGGGCAGTCGCCGTCTGACAAATACTTCGCACTGTGGGCGGTGGGGCTCCTGGCGCTCTGGATGGGCGCGGCGGGGCGCGAGAGCGCCTGGTCGTGGGGGATGGTGACGGCGGGGGGCGTGCTGGCGGGTCTCGCGGCGGCGTCGGCGCCGGCGGGGATAGCGCTTGCGGGAGCGGCGGGTTATGCGGCATGGCGAGGCGGGCGAGGCGCATGGGGGGCGGCGGTGACGGTGCTCGCGGCGGCGGCGGTATTTGCCGCGGCGGAGCCGGTGCTGTGCTACCTTGGGGCGAGAGATACGCTCGCGATGACGCGCGGGATACTGTCGGGCTCGGCGCGGCTGTGGACGGGGGACTTCGCGGGGAACGACCAGTTTCTATATCCGGTGGAGTACTACTTCGGGTACTGGCCGCTACTGCCTCTGGCGGCGGTGACGCTCTACGCGGCAAGGCGGCACAAAT
>CALMGO010000241.1 GCA_937863625.1 uncultured bacterium | reverse complement strand
CTTGTGAGAGTGAGCCCGAGCACCTTCGCGGCGGTCTTGGCGTCGTCGTTGAACATCTCGTAGAAGTCGCCCATGCGGAAAAACAGTATCGCCCCGCGGTGCTGCCCCTTTATCCGCTCGTATTGTTCCATCATAGCCGTAACGGCCATATGAACGTATCCTTGCCGTGAAGTGGCCCTTCCACCCCGAATGCCGCTCTCTGCCGCCTGTGCGGCGGCCCCGGCGCCCTTTTTCATTCTAACGCGTGCGCCTTCCCCCGGCAAAGACATTTCCACCAGCCCCTCATAAGCCGCATTCCTGGGGCCGTTGGAAGACCTTTGAACATATCTGCGCCACGCCGTCCGACACGGGCTTCGCGTAGGGGCACGGCGCGCCCGTGCCCGTTTTCTTATTTTCTGCTCCCCGCTTGCACCTTGTCCAATAAGCCCCTTCTTTTACCTGTTTATGCCGCTCGGCTGGCGAAAGCGTTGAATTTTCCTTGCCTCAAAGAGTCTTTTATGATACCTATGTATACTTGCCGAAAGGCTGATGTGACTTTTTGGAAACGTTGTCTTTTCGATGTCTATGCTGTAAGGAGTGCTTTATGAAGTTGCAGGCCGCGATCCTCATCCTGCTCTTGGCGACGGTTATCTTTTGCCTGGCCTCTTCCAGGGTCTCCGCGCAGCCCATCGCCCGGCAGCCCGAGCTCGCCGACCAGATCGACAGCCTCTACGACCGCGCCAGCACCCCCGCCAACCGCCAGAAATTCCTCTCCATTCTCATCTGGCTCGTCCTCGGCGGAGGGTCCACATATTGCGTCATGAGGGGCATCAAGAAGGTCGTCACCATATACTGATTTTCCCAGGCGCACAACTTAGCATCCGACTGGAGGGATTATCATGAAGGTCAAATCAACCGTGCTCTATCTGTCCGTCGCCCTTAACGTGGCGCTTCTTGTCTTTCTCGTCCTGCCCCGCTCCGCGGACAATCTCGCGTTTGCCAATGTCGCGAGCATCGTCGGCAACTACGCCGCCGTCACCGCCAGAAGCTCAAGTTCCGCGGAGGCCCTCTGGCTGGCCAATCGCGCAACCGGCAAACTCGTCATCTACCAGCATCAGTCCGGCTTTCAGGATAACCCCGTCGAAATCGCCGACACTATCGACCTGACCGTTGACCTCGACGAGCGCCAGGTCGGAAATCTCATGCTCGTCGCAACCGATATCTCCAGCAGCACTTCCGCGGTCTTTGTCATCGATACCGACAGCGAAAAAATGGCCGTCTACCAGTATGACAAACCCAACCGCACCGTCAAAGGCATCCAGAGAATGGACCTCCGCACGACCTTCGGACGCACTACCGACACCTCCGCCCCTGCAACCTACTGACCCGCCCGCACCATCAACAAAGGCCGCTTCTCTCGAAGCGGCCTTTTGTTTCCCCATGCCCGCCGTCGCGCGAAGCGAAATCCGCCCATCGGCGGACAGGGCGCGCTCTTTACCCGCCTATCGCCTCGTCGTCGGCTTTCCTTTCCGCATTCCGCACGCAGTCGCCGGCCCGGCGGGTATACATCGTGGGGTACCCGCCTCTGGCGGGCCCTCGTGGTGAAGTAGGATTCCTGATTCCGCATTGTCTTCCCGCCCCCGATCCCCGGCGACATGACAGGAAAATGGGGACATAATGGTCGGCACAGCCTGTCCTTAGTAGCCTTGCGCGAAGTAGGGCCGCTTCGTGTCCCCATTGTTTCCGGAAATCAGGAGGTATCTTGCAGTTTAGAATCTGATTTCTATTCTGCAAAAAGCCCCTCTGCCCCTGCCGCAAAGCCCCTTCCCCCCAATTCGCACCTGACTTGCCTGACGCGGACTTGGGTTTCTCGTACAGGGCACGGCTCATGACCTTCGTAGCTTGCCCCGCCTTTGAAGGGCTCCAGCGGCGTGGGTTGCCGCGCGCGGTCTTCCGCGCAACCGTAGTCCACAAGAAACGTTGATGAAAGAACAAGCATGATGTCTCCGAAACCGCCAAGGCAGTGAAAACAGTTTTCGACTTGCAAGGCAGCATACCTCATGTTCTAATGCCGACATCAGTGGGGCGTTCGGCAGAACAGGCTAATCGAAAGCCATGCGTGCGAGCAACACAGGCACTGCGCACACAGCCCAGGCGCGATGTCGTCCACCCAGTTCATGCGGACTGCCCATCCGTGCTGGGCGCTATAATATGGGTTAGCCAAGAGGAAGGGGGCACAGATGAAGGTTCGCCAACTTCAAGAAACACTTGCCAAAATCGACCCTGAGATAGCCGTAGTCTGTTACAACAAGGACAAGCGGCTTTTGACCACAGGTCGTGGCACCATTCTGTTCGATATTCTCGCTGTCACCATCACTGAGGCACAGCGCTGTCGGCTTGACGATGGGACTCCATATCTGGTCTACGAGAAGGGGCCCGCATCGGCACCGACCGCCATAGTAGAGGTCACGTCGGACTTTTAGCCGAAGCACTGGAGAAGGGGGGGATCTATGAATTTCGTTGCCGTTGACGTAGAAACAGCGAATGCTGATATGGCGTCGATTTGCCAGATTGGTATCGCGAACTGCAAGAACGGCGTCCTGTCGGACGAATGGAAAACCTACGTCGATCCAGAGGATTACTTCGACGGCATCAATGTATCGATCCACGGAATCGACGAATCTATTGTTGCGGGTGCTCCAACGTTTTTGGAAGTGAGTGCCACGCTCAGTTCATATCTCGATGGAAAAGTGGTTGTTTGTCATACACACTTTGATCGGGTGGCGATAAACCAGGCGGCGAGACGGTACGGATCCGTCGCACCGGAATGCACGTGGCTTGACTCGGCACGCGTGACACGACGCACGTGGAAGGAGTGCGCATCGAGCGGATACGGGCTTCACGACGTTTGCAGGATCATCGGATATGAGTTCAAGCACCATGATGCCTTGGAAGATGCGAAGGCGGCAGCGCATGTCCTTATTGCCGCCATTAATGAAACTGGAACCGACCTGAATGGCTGGCTGAAGAGAGTGCGACAACCGATTGATCCCACAGCGGCAACTCATGGTTCCACCATTAGACGTGAAGGTAATCCAGAAGGTACTCTTTGTGGTGAAGTTCTCGTCTTCACCGGTACCCTCGAGATACCACGACGAGAAGCAGCGGATTTGGCAGCCAGCGTTGGATGCCAAGTGGTGTCGGGAGTCACAAGTAAAACAACGATCTTGGTGGTGGGTGATCAGGACATCAGGAAACTCGCGGGGCACGAGAAAAGCTTAAAACATGCCAAAGCAGAGGACCTAATCGCAAAAGGAATCCCCATACGGATTCTCAAGGAAAGTGATTTCAAAGAGATGGTGAAACTCTCGAATGAAAGCACGTAATTCGTTCCTTGCAAACGCGCTTGCTTTGTTGCCGCGAAGTCGCACGGCTGGTGACCGGCATTAACTACCAGTGGTTGATATCGTTTCCGATGCCGC